>SLIW01000521.1 GCA_007135435.1 Natronomonas sp. | reverse complement strand
GTCCTCGATCGGGGTGCCTTCGAGCGTGGGCCGGTGGGGCTGGCTATCACTGTGGACGGCGACCCGACGGAGCTCCGCCTGACTGTCTGGACCCCCGACGGGACGACGATCACCGAACGTATCCCTCCAGGGGACCTGCAGGACGGTACGTCGACCGTGCAGTTGCCGGGCTGGGAGGTGAACGCACCGCTGGACGCCGGGACGTACGAGGTGACGCTCTCCGCGCTCTCGGGTGTGACTGTCGATCGAACGGTCTTCGTGATCGAGACGGAGGCATCGCCGACGCTCGAGCAGGTCGCGATCGCCGTGCCCGGAGAGGAGCTCGACCTCGATCCGGCGTCGGATGGCCAGGTGCGACGGACCGGAGCGGAGGACGACATCCGGATCGCGACAGTCGTCTCGAACGACGGCGAGGTGCCGGGCGTGTTCACGACGCGGCTGATGATGACCGATGGCGAGTTCATCACGCTCCAGGACCTCGCGGTCGACGGAGACGGGACGGGGGTCAACGTCCAGGGTCTGGCCGCGGACGATGCCAGGCACGTCCACGATGCGCACGATGGTCGGTTGGTGGTCGAGGTCCTCCACGATGGCGACGTGGTGGCGGCCGAGGAGGTCACGGTACCGGTGCCGCGGTCCTCCGCTTCACTCGACGGCTCAGGGACGTGAGTGGACCCGTATCACCTGACATCGGCCGGATCCGCGGCGATCGTTCGCCCGGTCCACACCGGCATCCAGCCCGTTCTCGTGGCCCATCGCCGGTAGCCGAGTATCATCCCGATCACAAGGCCAACGTAGACGACTTGGTAGCCGACGAAGAGGACACCGGCGACGACGATCCCGAGGCCGATGCGGGTCCGCCGATCGCTTCACGATCACCGCTGTTGACTGAACCTCCTGACTTCTGCGGTCATCCGTCAACTCGGCATCCACAGGGCGTAGAGGATGGCGAGCAGTCCGGACACCTGACTCAGCTGCGAGGTGACGATGACGGCCGACATCGGCGCGGCGGGGACCAGCCAGTAGAGGAGGAAGATACAGAACGGGACGGCGAGCACCAGAACGAACCCGAGGCAGATGAAGAACATCGGTCGGCTGTCGTTCCGGCGGTAGCCACGGTACGCCTGGTAGGCGATGAACACGCCGATGATCACGCTCACGAGCTGGGTCACCTGCTGGAAGACGATCACCCAGTCCGGGGGCATCGCCGGTTCCCAGAGCTGGAGGACCGGGAGGTGCATCTCAGATCCCCTCGATCAGCCGTGTGAACCGATCGGCGAGGTCCTCGCGTCGTTCGACCTGTAGTTCCAGCCGTCCGTCGTGCAGCTCGATGGTGAGCCGTTCGAAGTTCGATGCGTACATGGTCCGATGGTGGCCCCGATCCAGGTCGGGCTGGGTCCGTTCGACGAGCAACTCACACGCGCGGAGGTCCTCCAGCCGGCGATAGATCGTCGGTTCGGAGACGCCGCACCGGTCGCTCAGGGTGGATGCTGACATGGGTTCGGAGTGTGTTTCGGTGAGGATCGTCCGTGCCGTCGGGTCCTCGAGCACGGCGGCGATTCGTTCGATATCGTCACCCTCACTCACGATATCCTATCCTCATGGACGGCCCTAAAGAGCCTACCGCAACTTCAGGAGCTGAAGCGGTGCCTCGCTGATTATCCCCCATCCACTGCAAATGCCGCTCGTCATGGCAGCAAACACGATCACCGCTGCGGGTAAGTGGACGCCACCGTCATCACTCTTCGGGGTCATCCCTGTCCTCGCTAGCATCGCGTTGAGCATCGCCTCGTACGGCCACCTCGGCGAGACGGTCCGCATCCGCTGGACCGTCGGGAGCTATTATCACTACGGGCCGGAGTACGCATCGACACTCGGGGTACTGGTGGCGTTCCCCGTGGTTGTCGCCGCCCTGTCCGTCGGCGCCTACTGGATCGAACGGTCCGTACAGCGGCACGCCGACATCGAATCCGCCGAGGAGTTCCGCATCGTCTACGGTCTCGCCGTGGCGCTGACCCTCGGGCTGGTCGTGGCTTGTCAACTGATCATCGTCGTCCTCAACCTCTGGTAACGATGGACCGGCAGACCACCGATACTGAGACGATCGACGGCCATTCGCTCGCCACGTTCCTGGTCGTCCTGACCGGGCTCGTCGCGGGGTTCGTCGCCATCACGCACCTCGCCGACATCGACATCGTCGCCGTCGGCCCCCTCTACATGTTCACCCCAGCGATCGCCGGACTCGTCGTGTGTCTCCACAGGGGGATCTCACTATCGAGTGTGGGCCTGTGTGTCGGGCGCAAACGGTGGCTCGCGCTGGCAGCCGTCCTCCCGCTCCCAGTTCTGGTGGCGATAACCGTGCTCTCACTCGGCGTGCCGGGCGTGGCCTTTGACGCCTCGCTGGACCTCCCTGCGCACGTCGGCCTCCCATCGGGCCCGCTCTGGACGCTCGTCGCGATCGCCGCGATGATCCTGATCGGCGCGACCCTCAACGCCCTCCTCGCGTTCGGCGAGGAGTTCGGCTGGCGTGGGTACCTCCTGTGGGAGCTCGCGCCGCTCGGGTTCTGGAAGGCCTCGGTGGCGATCGGGGCCGTGTGGGGTCTCTGGCACGCACCGCTCGTCCTCGCCGGACACAACTACCCCTCGTTCCCGTTCATCGGCGTCGTCGCGTTCACGATCACCTGCATCGCGATGGCACCGCTGTTCACGTACATCGTCGTCCGCTCCCGGTCCGTGCTCCCGGCGGCCATCTTCCACGGCGTGTTCAACGCGGTGGGCTTCGTCGCGTACGCTGGCACCGACAGCCCACTGCTCAGGGAACTCGTCGCGAGCGAGGGTGGGGTCATCGGCGTGACGGTCCTCGCGGTCATCGCCTTCCTGATCGTCATCTCGGGGACGCCGCGGTTGACACGGGAGTTCGCGACCACCGGAGTCGCGGCGTCGCGAGTTGTCGAGCCCGCGGTTCAGAACTCGGCGACGACCGTGCAGTCTCCCACCGAACGATAGCGATCGTTACCGGCCGAGCGACGTCGACTGCTCCCGACGCGTCAGCGGTCCTCGGAGTACCTCACTCCAGGTCGAATCGATCGAGGCTCATCACCGTGTGCCACGCGTCCACGAAGTCGCGGACGAACTTCTCCTCGCCGTCCTCGGCGCCGTAGACCTCCGCGACGGCGCGCAGCCGGGAGTGCGACCCGAAGATGAGGTCCACGCGGCTGCCCCTCCACTCGACGGCGCCGGTCTCGCGGTCGCGCAGCTCGAATACGTCCTCGGCATCCGACGTCGCATCCCACTCGTAGCCCATGTCGAGCAGGGTCTCGAAGAAGTCGTTGGTCAGTGTCCCCGGCCGGTCGGTGAAGACGCCGAGGTCGGACCCCCGGTAGTTCGCGTCCAGCGCGCGCATGCCGCCGACCAGGACCGTCATCTCGGGCGCCGACAGCGTCAGGAGGTGGGCCTTGTCCACCAGCAGCTCCTCTGCCGATCGGTCCAGCACGTCACCGTCGGTGTGGTAGTTGCGGAACCCGTCGGCGTCCGGCTCGAGCCACTCGAAGGACTCGACGTCGGTCTGCTCCTGGGTCGCGTCGGTCCGCCCGGGTTCGAACGGGACGGTCACGTCGTAGCCGGCGTCCGCCGCCGCCTTCTCGACCGCCGCGCAACCGCCCAGGACGATCAGGTCGGCGAGCGAGACTCGCGTCCCGTCGGACCGCGAGGCGTTGAACTCCTCTCGGACCTCCTCGAGGGTCTCCAGGACGGTCGCCAGCGCCTCCGGCTCGTTGACCTCCCAGTTCCGCTGGGGCTCGAGGCGGATGCGGGCGCCGTTCGCGCCCCCGCGCTTGTCGCTGTCACGGTAGGTCGACGCCGAGGCCCAGGCGGTCTTGACCAGCTCGGAGACGGACAGGTCCGTCGCGAGGATCGTCTCCTTGAGATCGGCGATCTCCTGCTCGCCGATCAGTTCGTCGTCGGCCTCGGGGAGTGGGTCCTGCCACAGGAACTCCTCGTCGGGAACCTCCGGCCCGAGGAACCGCTCGGTCGGACCCATGTCGCGGTGGGTCAGCTTGTACCAGGCCTTCGCGAAGGCCTCCTCGAGTTCCTCCGGATTCTCGTAGAAGCGCTCGGCGATCTCTCGATAGTCCGGATCCCGCTTGAGGGCGAGGTCCGTCGTGAGCATCATGGGGGTCTGGCTCCCCTCCGGATCGTGGGCATCAGGCGCGGAACCCTGTGCCTCCTCGTCCGTCGGCGCCCACTGGTACGCACCGCCGGGGCTCTCGTCCAGCTCCCACTCGTACTCGAAGAGGTTCTCGAGGAAGTCGTGGTTCCATTCGATCGGCGACTCGGTCCACGGCCCCTCGAGCCCACTGGTGATCGTATCGTTGCCCTTGCCGGTGCCGTAGTCGCTCTCCCAGCCGAGGCCTTGCTGCTCGATGGGAGCCGCCTCGGGAGCGTCGCCGAGGTGGTCGTCGGGGGCCGCCCCGTGGACCTTCCCGAACTCGTGTCCGCCGGCGATGAGCGCGACCGTCTCCTCGTCGTTCATCGCCATCCGTTTGAACGACTGTCGGATGTACGTCGCCGACTCCTCCGGGTCTGGGTTCCCCCCTGGCCCCTCCGGGTTCACGTAGATCAAGCCCATGTGGTCGGCGGCGAGATCGCCTTCGAGTATGCCTTCTTCGTCGTGGCGCTCGTCGCCCAGCATCTCCTCCTCGGGCCCCCAGTCGATGGACTCGTCGGGTGCGAAGTCGTCCTCGCGCCCGCCGGCGAAGCCGTACGTCTCGAAGCCCATCGACTCCAGGGCGACGTTCCCCGACAGGACCATCAGGTCCGCCCACGACAGCGCGCGGCCGTACTTCTGCTTGACCGGCCAGAGCACCCGTCGCGCCTTGTCGAGGTTGATGTTGTCAGGCCAGCTGTTGAGTGGGGCGAAGCGCTGTCGGCCGCCCGAGGCACCGCCGCGGCCGTCGCCGGTGCGGTAGGTGCCGGCGCTGTGCCACGCCATCCGGATGATGAGCGGCCCGTAGTGACCGTAGTCGGCCGGCCACCACTCCTGGGACGTCGTCAGCGCCTCCTCGATGTCCGCCTTCACCTCCTCGAGGTCGAGTTTCTCGAACTCCTCTGCGTAGTCGAAGTCCTCGTCCATCGGCCCGGGGTCGCGGACGTTCTGGTCGAGGACTTTCAGGTTCAGTTGGTTCGGCCACCACTCGTGGTTGGACCCAGGCATACCTGGACGATTGGAGGGTTCGCATGTTAAGGTTATCACTTCGGAAAGGAACTCTTGGGTGTAACCAAAGTGATTTATCTGATGTATGAACTTCTGTTGCCGAAGCCCCGTCTCGTGTCCAGCAGTGCTGCGGAAACCGTCCACATCGTGTGGGTCTCGACAGGACGATTCTATTTTCCAGGAGCCACTAACCGGGTGCAATAGCTACCGACCGACGACCGACGACCGACGACCGACGACCGGTGACCGCCGACCGATGACCGATGACCGACGACCGGCGACTGACGATCGACGATCGACGACCGGCGACTGACGATCAATGATCGACGACCAGTTCGTCGAATCCCCACTCGGTGCGCATTTCTCCCCACCCCGCCAGGTGATCGGTCCCCTCCACACCAAGCTTCATACTCCAGCTCGCAGATGACGACCCATGACGGCGGCCGCGTCGCTCTCGGAACCGCGGGTCCTCGCGCACGCCAAGCGGCGGCTCTTCCCCGACGCCGACGAGCCGGACGCCTACGCGGTCTGCGACACTCAGTTCGCCGTGGACGAGTGGCTCCCGGGCCAGCCGGTCGCCCCGGAGGTCCGGGAACAGCTCGCGCCGTTCAACCACGTCCGGCTCGGCTCGGGCTACCCGGACCTCGTCGGGGTGCGGGCCCTCGAGTCGGACCTCCTCGCGGTCGAGCGGTTCGGCGACGAGCCGCCGCTGGTCGCCGTGGAGGCGAAGGGACACACCGGGACTGGGTGGGGCGACGTGGAACGCGGGATCGTCCAGGCCTACGACCGGCTGCACGAGGCCAACGCGGCCTACGTCGCCGCCCCCGCGGCGTCGATCACCGATCCCGCGCGGACGCTCGCCCGTGAGCTCAACGTCGGCGTCCTGGCGGTCGACCCGGGCGGGACGGTCGATGCGCTGGAGGTCCCGCGGGTCGTCGGCAACCGGACCACCGCCGACGCGCAGGCGATCCGTTTCCAGGCGACGGCACAGGGCGTCGCCGACCGGTCGTTCAGCCTCAACCACCCGAAGAACTATCTCGCGGTGCCGCTCGCGCTGTCCCACCCCGAGGAGACGGAGGCCGTCCTCGCCGACCGCGTCGTCCGGGCGACCGACGGCGCCCGACAGGGGGCGGCGTTCCTCGGGCTGATCGACGAGCGCGCGCAGCCCCCCGGTCGGACCGAGCTCACCCCGCTGGGCGCGGAGGTGGTCCGGTTCGCACTGGACCGATACGGGTCGGTCGATCGCGCGCTGGACGCCTTTGCGGAGTGGCGGCGGTCGCGCGAGCGGTTCTGCGAGCTCGCCCCCGCGTGGGGGCAGCTCACCAGACGCGTCGTCTGGGCCTATCCCGCGACGCAGCTCCTCGTCGAGGAACTCCAGACGATGCACGACGACGGCGTCCGGGACCCGACCCTCGTCGACCTCGTCGAGTGGATGCACGCCCAGCACCCGACGTTCGCCGTCGAGCTGTTCCTCCGCGGGACCGACGACGTCCGCTCCAGGGTGCTCGACGGCGACGGCGACCTCCGGGTCGACGCCCTCGCCGACGGCGCGGTGTACCACTCGCCGACCGTCTTCCAGCTGAAGGCGATGCTGTTCCACGCCGGCGTCCTCGCGGAGCGCGGCGCGGAGCCGCACCGCCTCGACCCGACGGCCGACAGCTGGCGGCTGCGCGAGCCGCTGGACGTGCGGCGGTGATCGACCGGAGGCCCACCTCGAGGTCGGACCGCGTGGTGTTGCACCGACCAGATCGGGAGTCCCGACTCACACGCACCAGCGGGGTCGCCGTCGTCTGTCGATCCCCCGGACGCCGTCGAGCGGACGCTCCAGCGAACAGGCGGGTGTGATGCGTCATTCCCGGGAACGGCGTGTGGGCCCCGGCTGCACGGGATCGCGCCCACGGAACGGCGACCAGACACAGGCAGTTGGCAAAAAGGCGGTTATCCGTCTCGAACGTAACCACATACGTGGACGCGGAAGATTCTGAAACTGCTGACGTGGATTCTGACGCACGCGGTCGTCCCGACGGCCGAGATGGCTCCGAGGAGCCCGTTCGCTCCGACAGAGGCGACGGCCCCGACGGGCCCGATCGCTCCGGTGGACGAGACGGCCCCGACGGGCCCGATCGCTCCATCGGCCGTAGACGGGTCCTGCAGACCGGTCTCAGCCTCGGAGCCGTCGGCGTGCTCGCCTACGGCGGCGGCAGGGCCTACCTCGATCGGAACGAAACCGGGACGATCACCTACGCGCTCGCGCGGAGCGAACCGGGGGCCGAGGATCTCGAGCCCCGGACGAAGGAGGTCCCGAAGCAATGGCACGAGGCGCTCCGCGTCGCGTTCGAGGTCCAGGACCGCATCCGCGACGCGGCGATCGCCCCGATGGTCGACGCGTTCGTCGTCCCCGCGGGCTACGACGAGGCGGCGGCGTCGATCGCCGTCTCGACTACCGAGGAGGACATCCGAGAGACGATCGGGTCCTTCGTCGAGAGCACTCCGGTCGACCTGCAGGTGAGCCTGGTGGAGGACATCCCGCCACGGCCAGAGCCATCCGACTCGCCGGATCCGGGGGCGCCGTACACGCTCTCGGAGCTCGATCCCGACGCCGTCCCGGGCGGCGTGTACTGCGAGGCGGGCGACCACGGCGGGACCCTCACCTCGGCGCTGTACGACGCCGAGTCGGGGACGCCGTACTTCGCGACCTCGAACCACGTCTTCGGGGCCGGCGGGACGAAGGAGACCGAACACCGAGGCGAGCCGCTGGAGGTCCCCGCGGACGACGGCTCCCACACGGTCGGCCAGGTCGATCGCGGGTACCCGGACGCCGACGTCGTGCGTGTCGAGCCGGACGACCCCTTCACGCCAGCCCCGGCTCTCGACACGATGGGGTCGGCCGAGGTCGTCGGCCAGTACACGAAGGCCGGGCTGGCGGACCTGGCGGCGCGGGACGAGCCGCTCACCAAGGTCGGCGCGATGACGGGCGAGACGACCGGCCAGATCCGCGGGGTCGACGGCGTCACCTGCTACACCGGCCGGGTTTGCAAGACCGGCCAGCTCAAGTGGGGTGACGAGGGTGTCCTGACCGACGGCGACAGCGGCTCGGTGAACTTCCACGTGGACGAGGAGGCCGACGATGGCCACCTGCTCGTCGGCGGGATCAACAACGCGCGGTCGTGGTGGCCCGCTGCGGACTTCGCGTGGGGGACCGCCGCCCACCAGCTGCTCGACGAGCACGGTCTCCACTTCTGACGCCCGCCGTGGCGCGTTAACGCCTTGATCCCCGACCGGATGTTCGAGGGGTTATGGGCGGCCGCTGACCGCCGAGCCGATCGACCTACCGGTGGGATCGGATCACGGTTCTGGATTCGTTCAGGCAGATATTCCGGGCTCGACTCCGGGTCGATTTCGCGTGGCTCCACAAGCCGAATAGTCCGCCGATCCGTCGATCGATTGATGCGACGACGCGGTCCTCCAGGCCCTGGGACCGCGTCCTGTTCTCGATCCACGCTGACACGTCCTGGTCCGGCACCACCGTGGTGTATCCGGGTCTCGAGCCCCGGCGCAGTGCTCGGTACCAGCACGGACCGACGTCGCCCCCCTGCCCCGGGTATCTCGTCCGGCGAGGAGGAGGATGCGTGTCGCCACCGGCAGTGTGATCCCTGACTTCGTCGACCTGCGGGTCACTCGCTCCCACGGCAACGGTGAAACAGCGCTGTCGCTGGGTGGGTCGGCGTCGAAAGAAGGTGGTCGAACCGATCGAACGTCACCGGGTTCGCGAGGTGACCCGACGGAAACGTCTCGTCGGATCAGTCGTCGGCCGGCGCCATGCCGCCGAAGATGCCGGTGCCGGTTCCACCGCTGGCTCGCTCGCCTGCGCTGGAGTCCTCGACGGTGACGAACTCGAACTCCTCGCCTTCCTCGTCGTCGAAGAGGCCGTTGTCGTCGTCCTCCTCGTCGTCCTCATCGTCGTCGTCGAAGAGGCCGTTGTCGTCGTCCTCCTCGTCGTCCATCTCGTCATCGTCGTCGACGCCGTTGTCGTCCTCGTCGTCGTCGACGCCGTTTTCGTCTTCCTCGTCGTCGTCCATCCCGTTGTCGTCATCGACACCGACGTCGTCCTCGTCGTCCTCTTCCTCGGCGGCTGCCTGCGGGTCGAAGTACCCGAGCGCGAAGCCGCTGTAGGCGGTCTGGCCCTCGGGTGAGAGCTCAACCTGCTGGACGCCGTCTTCCTCTTCGTCTTCCATCTCCTCGTCGTCTTCGTCGTCGTCGACGCCGTTGTCGTCCTCGTCGTCGACGCCGTTCTCGTCTTCGTCGTCGTCCATCCCGTTGTCGTCGTCGACGCCGTTCTCGTCTTCGTCGTCGTCCATCTCCTCGTCGTCTTCTTCGTCGTCGACGCCGACGTCGTCCTCTTCGTCGGCGTCCCGGAACTCGAGCGTGTAGTTGCCCGCTTCGAACTCCAGGGTCTCGTACTCACCGAACGAGAGCTCGTCGATGGACGGCTCGTCTTCGTCCTCCTCGTCGTCGACATCGACGTCGTCGTCCTCTTCCTCGTCGTCCTCTTCCTCGTCGTCGAGGCCGTTGTCGTCCTCTTCCTCGTCGTCGAGGCCGTTGTCGTCCTCTTCCTCGTCGTCGAGGCCGTCGTCGTCGTCCTCGTCGTCGTCGTTTCCGAAGAGGCCGTTGTCGTCCTCGTCGTCGTCGCCATTGCCGACGTCGATGCCGAACGGCCCGTCGGCGTCGTCCTCCTCGCGCACGGAGTGGACACTCAGGGTGTCGACGTCCGGCACCGAGTGGAACACGCGGACGCGGGCCCGGTCCTGACCGGGGTCGCTGAGGTCGTCCTCGAGGATCTCGATCCGGAAGGACCGGTCGTCCTCCTCGTCGTCGACGACCTCGTCGTCGTCCTCCTCGTCGTCCATCTCCTCGTCGTCCTCGTCGTCATCGACGCCGACGTCGTCGTCTTCCTCGTCGTCGTCGAGGCCGTTGTCGTCTTCCTCATCGTCGAGGCCGTTATCGTCCTCTTCGTCGTCGAGGCCGTTATCGTCCTCTTCGTCGTCGAGGCCGTTGTCGTCCTCTTCGTCGTCGACGCCAACGTCGTCATCCTCTTCGTCGTCGTCGACGCCGACGTCGTCGTCCTCTTCGTCCTCTTCGTCGTCGACATCGACGTCATCTTCCTCTTCGTGCTCGATCGGGACGTCCTCGACGAGGGCGAACTCGCCGAACGCGACGGCGGTGTAGGTCGTCCCATCCTCGATCTCGATCTCCGCCTCGTAGAGGACGGTTTCTTCGTCCTCTTCGTCGTCGATGAGGTCGTCGTCGTCCTCCTCATCGTCATCGACGCCGACGTCGTCGTCTTCCTCATCATCGTCGAGGCCGTTGTCGTCCTCGTCGTCGACGCCGACGTCGTTGTCTTCGTCGTCGTCGTCCATCCCGTTGTCGTCATCGTCGACGCCGTTGTCGTCATCGTC
>SLIW01000541.1 GCA_007135435.1 Natronomonas sp. | reverse complement strand
CGGCCTCGCAGTCTGCGACGGCATCGTCGTCGCTGCCCCGTCCCGTCAGGAAGACGACCGGGACCGTGGTCAGTCGCTCGTCCCTGCGGATCAGCTCCAGGACCTCGGGCCCGTCGAGCCCGGGGAGCACGACGTCCAGCAGGACGAGGTCCGGCGCCTCGCCGGTCTCGAGCCGCTGCCAGCACTCGTCGCCGGTCTCGAACGCCTCGACCGCGTAGCCGGCCGACCCGAGCGCGTGTCGGAGGAGCTCCCGGACCTTGGCGTCGTCGTCGGCCAGGACGATCGTCGGCGAGCCGTCCATCGAGGGCCTTCCTCCCCCCACGGAGTTGTAGCTTCCGCTCCGTCGGACGGGCGACGGCTCATCGTATGGCTGGCCCCCGGAGCCAATGTCGCATCGGCTCGCGTGGTATTCTCCGAACTCCGGACCCCGGACCTCCACCGAGAATCGAGATCGGTTCGGTCTCGCCGCCGCGTCTCCGGCTCCCCGCTCGCCCTACGTCCCGCGCTCCTCGCTCGCCTCACTTCCCGCGCTTGTCGTGCGCGCGGATGCTCGGGCGGACCTTCTCGGCGCCCTTGCCGCGCTTGCGCTGGCCGCGCCCGCGCTTGCCGGCGCCGGTCTTGCCGCGGTAGACGCGGCCGCGCTGGCCGTCGTCGCAGATCCAGTTGAGGTCGTCGTCGTTCTGGATGGCCGGGTGTTCGGGGTCCACGAGGATGACCTCGAACCACTTCTGGGTGCCGTCCTCGCCGACCCAGTAGCTGTTCAGGATCCGGAGGTTGCGGAACTTCCTGGCGGCGCGCTCCTCGGCGATGCGCTGGAGGTTCTTCCGGCGGGTCACCTTGTTGACCCCCATGCGCTTGGTCCGCCGGCCGGCCTTGAAGCGCTGCTTGCGTGCGGTCCCCTTGCGGACCGACACGCGGGCGACGACCACGCCCTGTTTCGCCTTGTAGCCGAGGTTGCGCGCCTTGTCGAGCCGGGTCGGCCTCTCGATGCGCTCGATGGCGCCCTCTTTCCGCCACTGCTGCTGGCGCTGCCACTGCAGTTCGGCGAGCTGTCCCTCCTTCGGCGTCTTCCACGCCTCGCGGATGTGCGAATAGAAGCTTCGTGCCATGTCTGTCACCACGGGCGTTGCGTGGTTCAACCCGGTCGGCGGCGTCGCCGCCTCCCGCGGCCGTCGGCCGCGTGGGTCACATCCCGACCTGCGTGTACAGGTGCCCGCCGGTGCCCGTCGTCCAGCGAGTCGTCGAAGGTTCCCCGCGGTGCCGGTTAAGGGCTTCGAAACCCGTCCAGCCAGGCTTGAGACGCGACGAACGCCGTGACGCGTCGTTACGGTCGAGACGGCGGACTCCAATCCGTTCGAGTCAGCAATCGTGAGCGTGCAGGTTCGTCGAGTTCACTGGCTTTCGGTTATCTCATTCGAGCCGCACCCCCCAGCGAGACGGGGACCTGTACGATAGCGCTACAGTCCTGGCCGCCTGTAGTGACAAGTAGACACACGTCATAACACATATATCCCTCCACGTCGAATCTCGGAATATGAGCGGATCAAGCTACGATAAGACGATTCAGTTCCGTGCCGGCGCAGAAAAAGAGGCCGCGGAGCTCCTCGACGAGATTCACATCGGGGGCGTCAACGTGAGCGAACTCGCCCGCGTCGGCCTGGTCGAAATGCTCAGGCGGTCAGTCGACGAGCAGGACGAGATTGCGGTCTACGAACGATATAGCCGCGGTGATATCAACGAGGACGTGGCCCATGTCCTCCTCGGTGAGAAAATCGATAGAATGGAAGCAGAGAGGGAATCGTTCGAGGCGGCCATGGAACGAGACACTTCTGAATTCCTGACAGACAGAGATGGCGAGTGACACTCGCCACCCGATACTGGCTGATACGAGCTCCTTGATCGCTGTTGCGAACACCACCCAGTGGGAACTCGTGAAAGACGCCATCCACTCACAACGACGAACGTCTGCAAGCACGAACTTCAGAACCACGTCAGCTCGAACAGATACCCGCCTGAGGGCAGCCGTGAGCACTACTTGAGGCGAGGAAGTCAACGTGCCCTCGAGCATATAGACGAGGATTCATCGCCATGGTCGTGCGTGACTGTCGTCCCCCGTCCGCATGCCTGGACGGTCGGAACCTATCTTGGCAATTATGCTCCCTGAGTGCTCTCTGAACCATTCGCTCGCGAAACTATTGATCACCTGTGAGGACCGATTTCGTATCGTGGCATCCGGTGTACGACCATCGGTCCGGTGCCACCTACTCCGACGAAAAATCCTCCGCGAAGCCGCGTGTCAGGTCCTGAGGCGCCGATTCAGGCGAACGCTCGCACCGACTCGAACTCGCCGTCCGCGAGCGCTCCCGCGACGGCCTCCCGGTCGACCTCGGGCGTCTCGGCGGGGTACTTCCGCGCGAAGTACGACAGCACGTTGTCGACGTCGCGGGCCAGCAGCTCGCGGCTGTTCGCGTGGTCGGTCGGGACGGCCTGCGGCCAGTCGAAGATCGCGACGCCCTCGCTGGAGACGAAGACGTTGTACTCGCTCATGTCGGCGTGGACGTAGCCGGCGTCGTACGCCGCGGCCAGCTCCGCGAGGACGAGGTCGGCGACGCCGACGACCTGGTCGGGCTCGAGCGCCGCCCGCGAGAGCTCCACGCCCTCGAGTTTCTCCATCACGATCGCGTGGCGG
>SLIW01000351.1 GCA_007135435.1 Natronomonas sp. | reverse complement strand
TCGCTCGCGCGACTCATCCTGTACGAACCGGGGATTCCAGTGGGCGACCACGAAATGAGCGATCCCGAGGCAATCTCTCGAATGAACGGACTCCTGTCGGAAGGGAACAACGAGGAAGCACTCACGGTGTTCCTTCGTGAGATCGGTGGGCTCACCCCGGAAGAGATCGACATATATCGCTCAGATCCAGGTTGGGACGATCGCGTCGCCGGAGCTCATACGCTCCCCCGAGAGGAACAGGCATGCAGCGATCACGTGTTACGGCCAGACCGCCTGACAACGATGCAGACCCCGACCCTCCTGGTATCCGGTTCAGAGAGCCCTCAGAAGTTCAAAGCCGCAACCGAGGCGATCGACGACGCACTGCCGAACAGTCGGATCGTCACCTTCGAAGGCGAAAAGCACGTGGCGATGAACAACGATCCCGAGCGGTTCGTCGACGAGGTGCTCTCGTTCATCCTGGAATAAACGTAACTGAGCGAACATCGGTCTCTCCGTTCGGTGTCGGGTGACACTGGGTCTCGAATAAACCAGGACCGGTGGGACGATCACCACGCCCAACAGTGCTAGGTAGTCACGGTCAACTCGAGAACGCGGGCGTCTCCATGACCCGCCGGAGGCCCTCGGGTCCGAACCCCTCCATCTCGATAGCCTCCGCGTCGTACGTCTCGTAGACCTCCCACGCCCACTCGCACACCTCGTCCGCGTCGGTGTCGACGAACAGACGAAGGATGCGAGTGTCGGGCTCGGTGACGCCGATGCCGACCCGGTGGTCGAAGATGGTGAGCGCGAACGGGATCTCGTCGACCAGCTTGACCGTGAGGTACCCGCTCTCGCACGCCTCGATGCACTTCTCCGGGTAGTTCTCGATGACGTCCCTGGCGACCTCGGGGAGCCCGATGAGCTCCGTCTCCATCCCCTCGACGATGTGCCCCTGGATCTCGTCCAGCCGGGCGGGGGCGATGATATCGAGATCGAGCGCGTGGAGCCGTTCCGTCTCTCGAACCAGCGCGATGAATCGAACCAGCGGCGCCTGCGGATCGCCGTGTTCGGCGCTGGTGACCGTCGCGTCGGCGAGCGCATCGTTGTCGATCGGTACCGGCGCGTCCGCCAGCGCCTCCAGCACTGGCGCCAGCTGGAGTGCGGTGTGTGCCTCCCGCTTGAACCTGACACACGCCTCGGCGAAAAGCGTACCCGACTCCGTGAGCCTGAACCGCCCGTCCACCTTCTCGATCACCCCCAGCTCCTCCAGCAGTTTCGTGTGCCGGTGGCTGGTCGCTCTCGACACGCCCAATCGGTCCTGTAACTCCCGCCGATCGTATGCCGCCCCCTGGAGCTCCTCGAGGAGGCGAGACCGGCGGAGCAGGTCGATCAGGACGTCGAGGTCGTCTGTCTGCCCCGTGCTAGCCATACCCGCGAATCGTCCCCCTCAGTAATAACTCCGTCTCAAGCCGAGGAGGCCCCTGATGTGGGACGTTCGTCTCTTCTAGTGGCAGAAACGGCACAGGCCCCCGAGGCTCCCATCGTGGTGCGAAGGAAACGGCTCCGACTGAAGTGATCGTTCACCTCCAAAATCATGAGAAATGTTATCCCTCCACGTGACATACCGAACGTGAGCATTTGTCGGTATCGACCGAGCGTCACGTGACCTGTTCCGTCGATGTGCTCGGCGACGGCGAGGAGTGACCATGACAACAACCACCAGATCGGCTGTCGAACGACTCGTGAACGACTACGAAGCGCTGCTGGACGGAGACACGTCGAAACTCGACGTCCTTGCCGAATCGTTCACGTATCACGCTCCGGGCATGCCCGTGGAGGGACTCCAGGGTCCGGAGGCGTTCGCGGAGTACCTCGACGCCGCCCGCGAGCGGTTCCCCGACCTCCGTGTGACCATCGAGAACGGACTCGTCGACGACGAGGTAACGATGCAGGAGTGGAGCATGGCCGGGACCCACGAAGGCGAGGTCGATGGCGTCCCACCGACCGGTCGCGAGATGAAGCTGTCCACCATGACGACGACGGTGGTCGCGGACGGGAAGATCCAGGAGGTACGGGAATACTTCGACCCGCAGGAGTTACAGTCCCAAATGGAGGCCGACGCGTAGACACGGATTCCATCTCTTCCCGATTACGACCGTCGATACCGCTTCGAGTCATCCTGTAGGCCTGTTCGGCCACCGTATCGAACACTTCAGCTTCGAGTGATGCTCATGGCCTCGATATCTCGCACCCGATTTTGGTATCCACCGGAGGGATCGAGGACCACTTCGAGCCCTGACGCATTTTCTCGGATCAGCAGTAAGTCCGTCTGGATAGGTACTCGATTCGTGCTCGATTCGTGGTCGATTTGTGCTCGATTTGTGCTCGATCCGTGCCCGATTCGTGCTTGATCCGTGCTCGATTTGTGCTCAATTCGTGCTCGATTCGTGCTATGTCTCTCGGATGTCTCATCCGATCTCTGTTCCAGCTGGCAGAATGGGTGTGCAAGACACAGCGTGTGTAATCGGCTATCTCACCACCTGTGTAACGACTCAATTCTTTCGAACCAGCCGCTCCATATGTCTGCGATGTCATCGGCGAAGTCCTCGATTGATAACCGAGTCCTGGTCCACCTCGACGGAAACTCGAATGTCGGATCGATTACTGTGTCCAGAATCGTCGAAAATGGCGCGTTATGTGGACCGAATGTATGCCC
>SLIW01000556.1 GCA_007135435.1 Natronomonas sp. | reverse complement strand
CTCGATTGCCGTATTTAAAAATTCCGGAGGTATAGGGCCGTGTAAATAGCTACCAAGCGGCCACATCCGAGCCCCTCCCGCGGAACTGGCGATTCCCGGTCGATGTCGTGTCGCTCATATACCGGGAGATGTCGTGTCGCTCATATACCGGGAGATGTCGTGTCGCTCATATACCGGGAGATGTCGTGAACCGTCGGGCGTCGAAATTGGGAAGTCGAAAGACGAACGTCGGAGACAGACTCGAGCGTGGGCCATCGGACGTCGAGCGTCAGCCATCGGACATCGGAGCCTGACGTCTGCTCACGTGGTGACGAGGCAGGCCGATGGCGAGCAGGGTGGCGCGACGAGAGCGGACGGCTGAAGGGGTGCGGCCACCTCCCGGACGACATGGAGACCGAGCGCATCCGGGCGGTGGGCCACGAGCACGTCTCCGCCGAGCACGCGAGCACCTTCGAGCTGACGAGCGACGACTGGCTCACCCCCGCCGGTGACTGCATCCTCGCCGTCGAGGCCGACACCGTCCCGGCGGCGTTCGACGACGCCTTCGTCGAGGCGTGCCGCTCCCGGGAGGCGACCATCGTCGCCACGATCTCGGTCGCGGGGATGGACCAGAAGATCGAGGGCACGGGCCACCCCGAGCTGACCTTCGGGAGCGACCGGAGCGCCGTCGGCAGAACGAGCCGGTACGTCGACGACCGCACCGTCATGGTCGACGCCGACGCGGCCGCCGCCGACCTCGACCGGGCGATGGTCGACGCCCTGGCCGACGGCGCAGCGCTGGAGTGTGTCCTCACGGTCGAACGGTGAGACGACAGATCATCGTGTCGTAGACGCCGAGGCGACTCCCAGGACCGACCCCATCGGGAGCGGTAACGATTTGTGGCGGGGCGCCCCCGAACCGCCATGGGCATCGCGACGTCGCGGGTGGCCAAGGTCGTCGTCGGGGGACTGGTGGTCCTGGGTGCGGCGAGCGTGGTCGGGCTCTTCTTCGTCGAGGGACCCGGCGCCCTGGCTGAACCACTGCTGATCTTCTACCTCTGTCTGGTCGCCGCCTACGGGGTGTTCACCGAGGACCTCGACCACCCGCGCGTCCAGGCCGCCTTCGGGGTGGGTATCGCCGCCTACGGCGCGGTCGTCTACGCGGGTGGCGCGAGCGTCATCTGGCTCGTCGTGGCGATCGTCGGGCTCGTCCTCGTCGTGCGGAACCTCGCCGACCTGCGGGACGGAACCCGGGAGGGAACCTGAGCCAACGACCGGCCGGATCGGGCCTTCCGGGCGGGCGGCCTCGATCGGATCGGCCCCGCCGGGCGAGCGACTGCGATCGGATCGCGTCCGGCCCCTCGAACGAGGGATGCTGACGCGGCTGGGGCCAACAATCCGATGGACCCACCACTTCAACAATGTGGTCCTGTTCGCGCCGAGATTGTCTCGAGTGGACTCTGTTCAGTCACGCCTTTGGGCGGCGAGCGAGTACGGTGGTCCATGAACGACGAGCCCGCCGAGAACATCTCCGGCGGCGACGCTGGGGGCGGGACGGTCGCCGAGTTCACCCCTGGCGACGCCGGGACCCGGGCCGAGGAGGTGGTCGACCGGCTCGGCGAGCTGTACTGGCGGAAGACCTACGGCGGCCAGGACGCCTTCGAGTGTCTCGTCCGGACGGTGCTCAGCCAGAACACCTCGGACAAGGCGAGCCAGCCGGCTCACGACGCGCTGATGGACCGGTACGGCTCCCGCGATGGCGAGGACCTCGCGGAGGCGCTGGCGGCCGCGCCGCGGGAGGAGCTCGCGGACACCATCGCCTCCGCGGGCCTCTACAACCAGAAGTCGCGGACGCTGATCGCCCTGGCCGCACGGATCGTCGACGAGTTCGGTGGCGAGGACGCCTTCGACGCCTTCGTCAGAGAATCCGACCCCGCCGAGGTCCGCGAGGCGCTCCTCGAGATGAACGGCGTCGGGCCGAAGACCGCCGACTGCGTCATGCTCTTCGCCGGCGGGCGCGGCGGGGTCTTCCCCGTCGACACCCACGTCCACCGGATCGCGCGCCGCATGGGCCTGGCACCGGCCGACGCCGACCACGAGACCGTCCGCGAGCACCTCGAGCGGGACGTCCCGGCGGCGAAGTGCGGCTTCGGCCACACCGCGATGATCCAGTTCGGCCGCGAGTACTGCACCGCCCGCGATCCGGCGTGCCTGGAGGGACCGGAGGCCTGCCCGCTCGCAGACCGTTGCGATCGCGTCGGCGTCTACCCGGAGACGGGCGAGGTCGTCGATCCCGCCGCGGCACCCGAGGCCGACGGCGGGTGAGGCGCCTTCGAGGCTGACTCCGCCGTCGGAGGAACGGCGGTCGTCTCGGATGCAACCGTCTCGGATGACGACCGTCTCGGATGACGACCGTCTCGGATGACGACCGCCACGGATGTGGTCGCAACGAGTGCGACCGCTCCCCGGTGACCCACCGGATGTGGCGGCCACTGCGACCATCGACGCGAGTCGGATCACCACGGCTCCTCGCCGGCCATTCTCGGCTCGATAGGGTCGAAGGTCGGCGGGTCGTCGGGCTAACTAGTTAGGAGTGATACTCAAGCTGGTGGCGTCCGAAGCGGTACCTATGCACAAGGCCACCTCCGATCCGGAGACGCGGCGGTTCCTGGTCTCCTGTGACGACTGCGCGTTCGAACGGGTCGCCGAGGGACGCGAGG
>SLIW01000316.1 GCA_007135435.1 Natronomonas sp. | reverse complement strand
GATCCGTATCCTCGTCGGCTTCTGGGTATTCGTCGGTCTCGGGGTCCTCGTCGGCCTCTGGGTCCTCGCCGGCATCCGGGTTCTCGTCGGCATCCGGGTCCTCGTCGGTCTCGGTCATCGTCCCGGGTCTCGGGGTTCGCGCCGGTTAGTACCAATTGTTCACATGTAAACACGATAGTTGAAGGTGTAGGATACGGACTAGCGCCCATGAGGCCCGGAACACGACGCGATCTGCTGAAGGGTGTCGGCGCACTCGGCGCGGTCGGCGCCACCGGCCTGGCGGGGTGTCTCGGCAATGACGACGACGATCCGCCAACGGATGACGACCCCGCGGACGACGATCCCGCGGACGACGATCCCGCGGACGACGACGCGGCGCCGACCGACGAGACGATCACCATCGGCGCCCTGCAGCCCGTCTCGGGGGACCTCCAGTACTACGGGGAGTCCTCGCTCATGGGCTTCTACAGCGGGATCGCCTACAAGTACGGCGTCGGTCCGGACGAGGTCGGCGACCTGACGACCGGCACCTACGAGTTCGACCCCGACGACGGACCGACCTACGAGATCGTCCTCCAGGACACCGAGCTCAGCGTCGACACGGCCCAGCGGGTGGCCGAGGACCTCGTGGTCGACCACGACGCCGACATCCTCTGGGGGGGCACGCTCTCGGAGTCGGCGCGCCGCATCATCGGCACGGTCGTCGCCGAGGCGAACATCCCGTACGTCGTCGGGCCGGCTGCGGACGCGGACATCACGAGCTCCGCGGACCACTGCCACGAGCGGGTGTTCCGGACGAGCGAGCACACCGCGATGGACGCCCGCGCGGGCGGCCGCTTCGTCGCCGAGGAGACCGACGTCTCGACGGTGGCGATCTTCTACCTCGACGACGCGTTCGGCCGCTCGGTGGCCAACAACTGGGAGGCGGTCCTCGAGGCCGAGGGCATCGAGGTGCTCGAGCCCCGCGGGGTGGATTCGGGGTTCACCGAGTTCGAGGGGCTCTACGACGAGGCGGTCGAGGACGGCGCCGACGGCGTCGTCGGCGGCTTCACCGCCATCCAGCTCCCGGCGTTCCTCTCGACCGGCTTCGCCTACGACGTCCAGCTCTTCGGGGGCTTCGCGGACCTGCTCTCCACCCAGCTGATCGGCGACACCATCGTGGAGGGCCTCGGCGAGGACTTCACCGCCGAGGACATCCGGGAGGCGGGCCTCGGACCGTTCACCTCCCGGTACCACTGGAACCAGTTCGACAACCCGACGAACGACGCCTTCACGGAGATGATGGTCGACACCTACGGGATGGTGCCCGACCTCTTCACCAGCGGGACGTTCGCCGCCGGGTCGGCGATCGTGCAGGCGGTCGAGGAGTCCGGCTCCGTCGACGCCGACGACGTGGCCGCCACACTCCGCGGGATGAGCATCGACGACACGCCGAAGGGCGACGGTGGCTATGCGTTCCGCGAGAGCGACAACCAGGCGGTCTCCGACATGACCGTCGCCTGGCCCGAGCCGACCGCCGACGAGTTCGCGGAGACCTGGCCCACGGTGCTCATGCCCGGCGAGCCGATCGCCACCATGTCCGGCGACGAGATCGTGGTGCCGGAAGACGAGATGACCTGCGACCTGTCCTGACCGTCGGCCATCCGAGATCTGCACCGAAGCCATGTTACTCTCGACATCCGGGCTGACCAAGGAGTTCGGCGGCATCACGGCCGTCGACGAGGTGGACTTCTCGGTCGCGTCCGACGAGCTCTGCTCGGTCATCGGGCCGAACGGGGCGGGGAAGACGACGTTCTTCAACCTCCTCACGGGGGTCCTGGAGCCGACGCGGGGGACCGTCACGTTCACCCCGTCCGGGACCGACGAGCCGCGGGACATCACGGACGCCTCGCCCCACGAGACGGCGCTGCTCGGCCTCCACCGATCCTACCAGATAACGAACATCTTCCCCACCGTCTCGGTCCTCGAGAACGTCCGCGTCGCCGCCCAGGCCCACCGCGGGGCCGACGCGTGGCGGTTCTGGCGCAACGTCAACGCCTTCGAGGACCACGTCGCCGAGGCGGAGGCCATCCTCGAGCGCATCGGGCTCGACGCCCACGCGGACGACCCCGCCCAGAACCTGAGCCACGGCGAGAAGCGGAACCTGGAGGTGGGCATCGCCCTCGCGGGCGACCCCGACCTCCTGTTGCTGGACGAGCCGACCGCCGGGGTCTCCAGCGAGGACGTGAGCGACGTGACCACGATCATCGAGGACGTCGCCCGGGACCACGCCGTCCTGCTGATCGAGCACAACATGGACGTGGTCATGGACATCAGCGACCGCGTCGTCGTGCTCGACCGCGGGGCGATCATCGCCGACGGCGAACCCGCGGAGATCCGGGGGAGCGAGGAGGTCCAGCGGGCGTACCTGGGCGGGTACGAGGCGAACGGTGGCGGGGACGGGTCCGGAGGAGACGGGTACGAGGCGAACGGTGGCGGGGACGGGTCCGGCGGCGGCGGGTCCGGCGGGTCCGGCGGGGACGACGGAGGGGCGGAGGGGACCGCGGGGGTCGGTGCGTGATCCGTCCGACACATCCGGCTTGCATTGCGGGTCGACGGTGCACGATCCACCAGGCCCGGCTCCCCGACGTGCCGGGAAGCCGGTGGGTGAACGGTCGGGGGCGAGACCGCGGGCCGTCGGGGGGTCGCGCGTGAGCCTCCTCGAGCTCGAGGACGTCCACACGTACTACGGCGAGAGCCACGTCCTGCAGGGGGTCACCCTGGAGGTGGAGTCGGAGGAGATCGTCGCGCTGATCGGTCGC
Source organism: Natronomonas sp. (assembly GCA_007135435.1). Classification (GTDB taxonomy): domain Archaea; phylum Halobacteriota; class Halobacteria; order Halobacteriales; family Haloarculaceae; genus Natronomonas. Next base: position 7,923 of record SLIW01000316.1, on the reverse strand, counting down.
AACGGCGTCGGCAAGACGACCACCCTGCGCTCGATCCTCCAGCTGACCCCGCCGCGTCGCGGCACCGTCCGCTTCCGCGGTGAGGACGTCACCGGCCGGAGCACCCACGAGGTGGCGGGGATGGGCGTCGGCTGGGTGCCCGAGGAGCGCCGGATGTTCGGCTACCTCACCGTCGAGGAGAACCTCCGCGTGTCGGTGCCGCCCGACGCGGACTTCGAGGCACGCCGGGCGTACGTCTACGACCTCTTCCCGGACCTCGAGCGGTTCCGGGACAAGGAGGCGCGGAACCTGAGCGGCGGCCAGCAGCAGATGCTGGCGCTCTCGCGGGGGATGGTCGGCGACAACGACCTCCTGCTCGTCGACGAGCCGAGCGAGGGGCTCGCGCCGATGATCGTCGAGCAGGTCGTCGAGGCCCTCCGGGAGGCGTCCGCGGAGACGACGATGGTGCTCGTCGAGCAGAACTTCCCCCTCGCGATGGACCTCGCCGACCGGTTCTACCTGCTCGACCACGGCGTGGTCGTCGAGTCGGGGTCGACCGAGGGCGTGAGCGCCGACGACGAACGGATCAGGAGGTACCTCTCGGCATGATCGGGGGGACGGTCGGAGGGACGACCGAGGTCCTCGTCGCCGTGGCCGCGCTCGCGGACCTCCCGCTGCTCGCCGACGCGCTGGGTCGGTTCTTCCAGCCGCGGACCTTCGCGCGGATCGTCGTCGAGGGCCTCGGCAAGGCGGCGGTCTACTTCATCCTCGCGGTCGGCCTCACGCTCGTCTTCGGGCTGATGGGCGTGCTCAACTTCGCCCACGGGGCGATGGCGATGCTCGGCGCGTACCTCGGCGGGGTCCTGATGGTGCTCGCGCTCTCGGGCGGAGCCGGGCCGTTCACCACCATCGCGTTCTTCTTCGTCGTCGCGGCGGTCGTCTTCGCGCTCCTCACCGCGGTGGGCGGGGCGATCGAGGTGGGGCTCGTCCGGCCGATCTACGACCGGACGCCGATGTACCAGATCCTCCTGACGTTCGGCGTCGCGCTGATCCTCGAGGAGCTGACCCGCATCGTGGCCACGCTCCACGGCGTCCAGCCGGAGCCGCAGTGGCGCGCCCCGATGGGGACGATCCCGTCGGCGCTGGCCGCCCGCTACGACATCCTCGGGGCGAACATCCGCGGGCTCTACCTCTTCGAGATCGTCCTCGGGCTCCTCGTCGCGACCGCCGTCTGGCTGTTCCTCACCCGGACGCTCTACGGGCTGTACATCCGCGCGGGCAGCGAGGACCCCGAGATGGTCGAGGCGCTGGGCATCGACGTCCGGAAGGCCTTCACGGTCGTCTTCGGGCTCGGGACCGGCCTCGCCGGGCTCGGGGGCGTCCTCCTCATGTGGGACCCCCTGTGGGGTCCGAGCGTCCTCCTCAACATCGACGTCCTGCTGTACGCGTTCGTCATCGTCATCATCGGCGGGCTGGGCTCGTTCAAGGGGACGCTCGTCGCCGCGGTGGTGGTCGGCGTCGCCGACTCGTTCACGACGTGGCTGTTCACGACCGGCATCGTGCCCAACCCCGGGCTCCCCGCGGTGACGATCTTCCTGCTGCTCGTCCTCGTCCTCGTCGTGCGCCCGCAGGGGATCTTCGGCGTCGAGGAGGTGGGCGGCCATTAGCCCGACTGACGACGCCGAGCGGGGCGACCCTGACGTCGGAGAGGACGACCCGGTTCGGGGGGACGACGAAACCGGAACAGCCGCCGACCAGGCGGAGGAGGCGGCCGTCGAGACCGGTCCGGCCACGGGTGCCGACGGCGGCACCGAGACCGCTCCGGGAACCGCGGAGGCGACTCGCCCGGCCCTGGAGGAGGACCAGCCCGCGTCGACCGTCGACGACGCGGACGGCGGTGGCTGGCTCCGCCAGTACGCGCGGGACCACCTCGCACACGCCCTGATCGTCCTCGTCTTCGCCGTCTACCCCCCGATCTACGCCGGGCTGCAGGAGACGGCGGTCGCCTCCGAGGTGAACGCGTTCCTCCCCGGGCTGACGTTCCTGATCACGATGCTCTACCTCGGGCTGTTCGCGATGAGCTTCGACTTCATCAGCGGGTACACCGGCTACCTCTCGTTCGGGCACGCGGCGTTCTTCGGGACGGGAGCGTACTTCGTCGTGCTCGCGGCCAACGGCCAGATCCCGGGGATCCCCGGCGGGACGCCGTTCATGATCACGATGCTCCTCGGCGCGGCGCTCGCGTTCCTGGTGGCGCTCGCGATCGGCGCGGTCTCCTTCAGGCTGACCGGGGTCTACTTCGCGATGATCACCCTCGGCTTCGCCCAGGTCATCTACGAGGCGATCCGCCACTGGGGCTACGTCAGCTCGAACCCGCGGGAGGGCGCGACGATCGCCGGGGAGGGCCTCGCCATCGGCGTCCCCTTCGTCGACGCGCTGCAGGTCCGCGTGGGGCGGCTGGCCGGCGACAGTTTCGACAACTTGCTCGGGCTGGGGATCGACGTCTCCGCGACGATGGTCTCCTACTACGCCCTCGCGGCGGTCGTGCTCGTCTGCTACTTCGCGATGCAGCGGATCATCCACTCGCCGTTCGGCGCGGTGATGATCGCCATCCGCGACAACGAGGAGCGCGCGGAGGCGATCGGCTACGACGTCTTCTGGTTCAAGATGGGCGCCTTCGCCGCGAGCGCCTTCTTCGCCGGCATCGCCGGCGCCATCTTCGCCGCCTTCTACCGCTCCGTCTCGCCGGACAACTCGTTCTTCTTCCTGGTGACCGCGGACGCGCTGATCGTGACGATCATCGGCGGCATCGGCACCCTCGCCGGCGCCATGTTCGGGGCGGTCTTCCACGAGTGGCTCGGGGACGTCCTCTCGTCGGAGAGTGGAGGCCTCGCGCCGTACCTGCGCGGCGGCCTCCCCGAGGACGTGCTGGCCGCCGAGGTCGGCGGGTTCACCGTCGCGGACTTCATCGGCGCGGTCATCGACGGCCGCGCCCCGCTCTACCTGGGGATCGTCTTCGTCCTCTTCGTCCTGTTCGTCCCGAACGGCCTGCTGGGGACCGTCCGCGACCGGCTCGGGGGGCCGATCGCGAAGCGGCTCCCGGCCCACCTCCGGAGGTACCGGCGATGACGACGGGACGCGGACTCGGTGCGGGACGAGGCCCCGCTCCGGGACGCTGTCTGGCTCCAGGATGAGGCTGTTCGGCCCAACCCGTCTCGAATCCACAGTGGACCGCAGGTCCTAACCCGTCGACGCCCCAGCGGCCACCATGGGCGTGCGCTACCGGCTGACGGACGTCGAGACCGTCCGCGAGGAAGGTTCGTGGCTGTTCACAGTCCGCGATCGGACCGGCGAGGACGAGGAGGTGATCCTGGTGCCGTGCGACGAGGTTGTGGAGGGATCCGACGGTGATCCCCAGCCGGTCCGGGCGTGGGTCAACCGGTGCATGCACGAGCCCCAGCGCCTCCACCGCGAGGGGGTCGGTGCCGTCATCCGCGAGGGGGAGATCGTCTGTCCGCGGCACGGCTCGATGTTCGACACCTGTTCGGGGTACTGCGACAACGGGGAGGCGGCCGACACCACCCTGGTCTCGGTCGAGGTGACCGTCGAGGACGGTCAGGTCTACCTCACCGACGACGAGACCAGGTTCCTCCACCGCGGCCCCAGCGACGACGATGACGACGACGAGGGGCCGCAGTCGACGTCGCACCTGCAGCTGTGAAGGGTCGGGGTCGACCTGGGTGCGGTGGGGCCGGTCTCGAAGACCACCACCACTGATCGAGAGCGTTCGACGGCGAACGACGCATCGATAACAATTATTTTAGGGACAACACACTCCCCCGGTTGGCACATCTCTTGAAAGAGAATGGACGACTTGCACAGGGCGCTGGCGAACCCATACCGCCGTCGCCTACTCGTCTCCCTTTCACACCACAATCCTCGGAGTGGCATGCTGACTCCCGAGGACGTTCATCAAGGGGACGAGGACGTAGAGCGGTTACAAGTCGAGATGTACCACGTCCACCTCCCCAAACTGGCGGAGATGAGGTTGATCGAGTGGGATCGGCGCACTCGTGAGGTCGTCAAAGGCGAACGGTTCGACGAGATCCGTCCGCTGTTGTCGTCCGTCGATGCTCGAACTGAGACGTCAGAGGATTCGGATACAGATAGCCCTGAACAGTGCAATCGCACCAGGTAAAACAGTCGGCTACTCGATCGAAACTCCACCCTCGCTGTCTACGTGCACCTCGTACCCACAGTACTCGAACGAAGCCGAGACCATCGTCCTCCCCCGGAGTAGCGCATTCAGTGCATCTGTATCTACGACGTCACCAAGAGGTGGTAGATCCAGTGGATCGACGTCTTCCCGCTCGGCGACCGACTCGAGAATGTCGAAGACGAGTTCTTCTCCCTGGAAGATGACATTGGTTCGCACGTCCGGACTTGTTCGATGTCATGTATATGACTTCGTGTTAGATATCCAACCCCTCGAGCGATCCCCGTGGCGGTCGGCTGGCAGCCCTGCCTTGCACCACCTCGATTTATGGCGTCGTTCGGGTGCAAGATTCGCTCCAGACGGGATGAGACTGGCACCTTCACGCTCGACCCGCAAGCGATACGCTCTAAGGGGCTCGTGTCCCTCTCGTTCACATGCACGAGGTCTGGGAGAACGACGTCCGGTTCGCGGAGACTGACGCCCAGGGGATCGTCTTCTACGGCAACTACGCGACCTACCAGGACGAGACGTTCACCGCGTTCATGGAGGCGGTCGGCTTCCCGTACGACGAGATCGAGGAGGAGGGCTGGGACGTCCACGTCGTGAACATGGAGCTGAGCTACCGGAAGCCGGCGACCTTCCGCGAGCGGCTGACGAACGCGATGCGGATCTCGGCCATCCGGAACTCGAGCGTCGAGTTCGCCTACGAGTGTCGCAACGCGGACGGCGAGCTGCTGGTCGAGGGCTCGGTGGTCCACGTCGCGGTCGACGAGGACGGCCAGCCGACGCGCGTCCCCGACGACTTCCGCGAGGCCGTCGTCGCGTTCCAGGACGAGCCGCCGGAGCCGGTGTAGGCGGACGACTTTCGGCCTGTGTCGGCGGGCGGCACTTTCTTCTCGTCGGCCCCGAAGGGGAGGGCATGGCGGAGCCCGAGCGGGACCCCGGGGCGGATTCCTCCGCGGTCGTCGACCGCCTCGAGCGCAACGTGATGAGCCTCGGCGTCTACCTCGAGCGACACGCCCTCGAGGAGGCAGACGACGGCACGACCCTCCACCTCGAGTACGAGACGGCCGCCGGCGGCCTGGCACAGGGCGACCTCGGCAGCGTCTGCACCGAGCTCGTCGACGCCCAAGAGGCCGGCTGGGAGCCGCTCGACTGCCGCCTCTGGGCGTTCGACACCGAGGGGTTCTTCCTGGGCGAGTGGTTCGTCCGCGGGGGCTGGTTCCGGGCGCTCGACCGCGGGCTCCTCACCGAGACCGACTTCTCGACGCTCGTGCTCTCGACCCGCGAACCCGCCGACGACCCACCGGCACCAGCACCGGCGTCGCCGCTGGCGACGGCGCCGGCGTCCTGGACCGGGTCCTCTTCGGAGTGGGATGCCGGTCCCGTGTCGGTGGCGGGCTCGGCCTCGCCGCCGTCACTCGACGCAGGGGCGGCTCCGGACCCGTCGAACCGGTAGCCGACGCCACCGTCGTCGTCCCCCTCTCCGTCTTCGGGATCGTTGCATCCCGCCAGGGCGGTTGTGGCCGCCACCGCGCCACCGGTGGCCACCGCTCGGACGAACCGCCGTCTTGGTAGCCGCGGCCCGTTCATGCTGTGCTGTGTGCTCCCACGTGACAAAACGTTCCCGGTCCGAGATCCCCCTGGACCCCGGCCCCTTTACTAGGCGGGCGGCGAACCGTGTCGCTGTGACGGACCGCAACGGTGGTGGCGACCCGACCGATCGGACCGATCGGTCCGAACGGTCCGATCCGCCCGATCGGTCCGATCAGATCGACCCCGTCGAGTCCAGCGATCGGACCGAGCCCGCGGATCCCCCTGGCCCAAGCGACGCCCAGGCTCGGGTCACGTCTGCTGTCGACGCACACCTCCGTTCGGCGCACCGGCCGATCCTCGAGCAGGCACTGGCGTGCGCGGACGCCGTCGCGGTCGGCTGGGATGGCGACGCGACGAATGATCGCCGGGAGGTGGTCGACCCATACGAGACGCTCCTCCGGCGATCGGGGCTGGATGGGTCGCTCGTCGAGGCGCTGGCGGATGCCGTGTCAGCCGCCGGGCTCGAGCTGGCTGCCCGGCCTGTCCCCGAGGTGCCGTACCTCGCCGTCACCGCCCGAGGCGTCGTCGTCCGCGGGCCGACCGTCGAGGGCCGGGTGGTCGTCACGCTCGACGCCTTCGAGGTGGACCACGGTGCCGACACTGTCTACCGCCGCGGGCCAGATCTGCCAGAGGCCCTCGAGGTCGAGTGGCGAACGAAGGGCTGAACGCACAGCTGCAGTCGGTTCGTGGCGTGGTTGGTTCGGGGTGTGGTTGGTTCGTGGCGTGGTTGGTCCGGGGTTGTGGTTGGTTCGTGGCGTGGTTGGTCCGGGGTTGTGGTTGGTTCGAGGTGTGGTTGGTTCGGGGCCGAATCGGTTTGGGGCCGTAATCGGTTCGGGGGTGTTGCCGATTCGGTGGCGTGAAGACGAGCGATCCTGGGGCGGTCACTCGGCGTCGAGTTCGTCCAGGTCCGCGAGGAGCACCTCGGCGTGGCCCTCGGGGTCGACGCTCCGGTAGGCGGCCTCGACCACGCCGTCGCGGACGACGTAGGTGTTGCGGAACACGCCCTCGACGACGTTGCCGAAGACGTTCTTCTCGCCGTAGGAGCCGTACTGCTCGGCGACGGAGCCGTCCTCGTCCGAGAGGAGGTCGATCGGTAGGTCGTACTTCTCGGCGAAGTCGGCGAGGTCCTCGACGGGGTCGTCGCTGATGCCGAAGACCGGGATCCCCCGGTCCTCGTAGGCGTCCCAGTTGTCCCGGAAGCTGCACGCCTGGGTGGTACACCCGGGGGTGTCGGCCCGGGGGTAGAAGTAGAGGACGACCAGGCCCTCCTGGTCGGCGAGGCGGACCGGTTCGCCGTTCTGGTTGGGCAGTTCGAAGTCGGGCGCCGCGTCGCCGGGTTCGAGCATGGGTGTCCCAGGTGGAGGCCACTAAAAACCGGTTTCGATGCGGCAATCTTGCGCGAGGGGGGTGCGGTTGGTTCCGGCGCCCGCCGTGGGTCACCGACATCGCCTCGGAGACGGGCGTGGTACGGGCCACCACCGTGGTCGTCCTCGGCATCTCGTCGCCGAACGCGCCCGACCCTCCTGTCGGCCGGTGGCCAGGGTTAATGACCGGCGCCCCCGACGTGGCCGTATGCGATTCGAGGACGACACGGTGTTCATCACCGGAGCGGGTTCGGGCATCGGCCGGGCGACCGCGGCGACGGTCGCCGACGAGGGCGCGTTCGTCGTCGTAACCGACGTCGACGCGGAGGGAGGCCGCGAGACGGTCGCGACCATCGACGACGCAGGCGGGGAGGCGGTCTTCCACGAGCTCGACGTGACGGACCCCGACGCGTTCGACGCCGTCGTCGAGACAGCGGTCGCCGACTACGGCCTCGACGGGCTCGTGAACAACGCCGGCATCGGCTATCCGCCGGCGCTCCTGGAGGACACTGACGGGTCGACGCTGGACTACGTCGTCGACGTCAACCAGAAGAGCGTCTTCTACGGCTGCCGGGCCGCGCTGCCCCACCTGAAGGAGCAGGGCTCCGGGGCGATCGTCAACGTCGGCTCGCTCGCGTCGTTCCTCGGGATGCCCCGGCAGTCGGTCTACTCCATGACGAAAGGCGCGGTGCTCAACTTCACGCGGGCCGCCGCCGCAGAGGCGGGCCGCGACGGCGTCCGGGTGAACGCCGTCTGTCCGGGCTTCAT
>SLIW01000286.1 GCA_007135435.1 Natronomonas sp. | reverse complement strand
GTCGAATCGATCCCGTGTCATGATTTCGTCGAGTACGGCCGTCGGTCGTCTCACCGCGTCGCCGGCGGGTTCCGATGGCTCCGCGAGCCCCGTCTCCTGGTCCGCGTGGCCGGCGAGCACGGCATTGAGGACGCCGCCCAGGAGCAGGACGAGCGCGCCGAAGTAGAGGAAGGTCACGAGCAGGAGGACGCCGCCGAGGACGCCGTAGGCCTCGAACTGGGCCGCGTTGGCGGCGTAGATGCGGAACCCGGTCTGCAGCAGGGTCCAGCCGGCGGCGGCGAAGACCGCCCCGGGGAGCGCCTCGCGGACGGACACCTGCACCCCGGGCAGGAAGTAGTACAGGGGGAGGAAGGCGACGGTGAGGCCGACGACGAGCGTGACCGTCCCGAGGGCGCCGATCGCGTCGATGCCCTCGAGGAACGCGAAGACGCCGGCCATCGCGATGGCGGTGCCGACGACCAGGGTCACCGCGACGCCGAGCCCGACCGCGCCCAGCGCGACGGCGGCGTTGCGGAGCTCCTGGACCAGCGACTCGGGGCCGGTCTCGCCGTAGACCGTCGAGAAGGCGATGTCGAGCCCGCGGAACAGCTTCAGCCCCGACCACGCGAGGACGGCGACGCCGAGGAGCGTCGCGCCACCGCGGCCGGTGGCGGACACGAGCGCCTCCTCGACGAGGCTCCCCGCCCGCTCGCCGAGCATGCCCGTCACCTCGGAGACGAGCGCGTCCACCAGCACCGGGTCGCCGACCAGCGAGGCCACCACGAGCGCCAGGAGCAACAGCGGCAACAGCGAGATGAACGCGTAGTAGGCGAGGCTGGCGGCGATGAAGGAGATCCGGTCCGACTGGGCGCCGTTGACGACGCCGCGGGTGACGGTCACCGCCCGGTCGAGGTGTCGACTCACGGTCCGCAGTACACGCGAATCCTACATATAATCGGGGGACCCGACGAGGTGATCGGGGGACCCGACGAGGACCTCGCCGGTCGCGGACGGTGGAGCGACCGCCGGTATACGGGACCTACCGACCCTCGATCCGGTCGTCACGGCCCGCGATCCGGTCGTCCCGACCATCGGTCCGTTCGTCGCCACCCTCGGTCCGATCGTCGCCACCCTCGGTCCGATCGTCGCCACCCTCGGTCCGATCGTCGCCGGTCGCGACCCGACCCGCGAGGACGGCGTTGAGCGTCGCGCCGAACAGGAGCGCCAGTCCACCGACGTAGAGCCACGTCAGCACCAGGATGGCGGCCGTGGCGGCGCCGTAGGCCTGGGTGCCGACGATCCCCGCGTAGACGCCGAAGCCGACGCTCGCGACCGCCCAGGCACCGGCGGCGAGGACCGTGCCCGGCAGCACCTCCACCACCGACACGTCCGCCAGCGGGAACACGTAGAACATCGGCAGGAAGAGAACGACCAGGGCGACGAACAGGACGACCGGCGCCGCGCTTGCCGCCACGCCGTCGGTCAGCCCGAACACGGCGGCGATGGCGGCGAGGAGGACCAGGGCCAGGAGGATCGTCACGAAGACCACGACGCCGTCCCGGGCGGAGCGCACCAGGGACTTCTCCTCGCGCTGGGCGTAGATGGCGGCGAACGCACCGTCCATCCCCCGGAACAGCCGTCCGGCACTCCAGACGAGCACGACGATCCCTACGACCGAGCTGCTGAGCCGGCGTTCCCCGGCGAACACCGCCATGACGACCGTCTCCCCGAGTTCGTCGCCCAGGAACGAGGCGGCGGTCACGATCAGCTGCTCGGCGACCGCCTCGTCGGCGACTGCCGTGAACAGGAGGACCGCCAGCAGCGCGAGCGGGAGCAGCGACGTGAAGCCGAAGTAGGCGAGCCCGGCAGCGAGCACGGAGATCTGTGCGCGTCTGGCGACCCCGACGGTCTCGCGGACGGTTCGGACCACCGACACACGTTACCAGTCGGCTCGAAGGTCCTATAGCGTTCTTTGGGAGTGGATTGGATTTGTTTGCGGCGTGGCGGTTCCAGTGGCGGTTCCAGCGGCGGCTCCGTTCTCCTATCCGGGGGCGTCTAGGGGGACGGCGCCGATCCGAGAGTCCGCGACCTGGTCCGGGAACGCGGCGCCCAGTCAGTCCTCGACCGCCGCCCGGATTGCGGCGACGTCGGCGTCGGTCTTGAACGTCGTTCCGCCGTAGTGGGTCCGCGAGGCGGCGAAGCCGGCCTCCCGCAGCGCCCCGAGGAACGCGTCCATCGCGATGTTCGGCTCGTTCCACCGCTTGTACAGCCGGTGCTGGTCGTAGTGGGTCGGCTCGTCGAGCTCACCGGCGATCGTGGACAGGAGCGCCCGGGCCCTGTCGGCGGTCCCGAACGCGTCCGGGATCTCGTCGGCGACCCGATCGACGAAGTCGACGTCGTGTGCCGGCCCGAGCCACAGCGGTCCCGCGGTCCAGGTCGACTGACCGCAGTTGGGACACGTCCGGACGGGATCGGCGATCAGGGTCGCCTCGTGGTCCCGCCAGAGGCACCGCTGACAGTGGTCGACGTAGCCGAGCCGGGCGAGGAGGCGGTCGGCGGCCTGGGCGCCGCGCTCGAGCTCCAGGTACGTCCGGACGTAGTGGCTCGAGACGTGGCTCAGCACGGGGCGCGCGGCCAGGTCGTAGCGCGCCGCCGTCCGGACCAGCGCCGACAGAAGCACCCGGAGGCCAACCTCGGCGTGGAACTCCGTGTTCCGCGGGACCGCCCC
>SLIW01000127.1 GCA_007135435.1 Natronomonas sp. | reverse complement strand
AGCACGAGCGGGATAGCACGAGCGGGATAGCACGAGTGAGACAACAAAGACGCAACAATCCGGGAAGTACCCTTTTTCAGCACCCGCTCCATCGAACATATATGCGACAACAGTTGACCCGCGTGTTGAGTCGCGCCCGCTACGCCGCGATCGGCGCCGCTGTGGGCGCAGGTGTCGGCGCGATCTTCGGCCGGAACGCCGCCAGCACCGGCGGCGCCATCGGTGGGCTCGTCGGCGCCGCCTTCGGCGAGTACCGAATCTCGACCGCCAGCAAGGTCGAGGTACTGAAGGAGCGAGGAACAGAGCGGATCGAGGGGCTGCGGTCCGAGACCACGCAGTAGCGTTCCGTCGACCGTTTCCGATCCGTCATCCGACCACGAGCGACGGCGCTACCAGCTCGGAATGAGCCAGCCATCGCCTCGCGGTTCACTGACGACACGTGATACGGGGACGTCCTACCGGCGGAAGTCGAACCGGACGTCGTCGACCGGCACCTCGGGTTCGACCTCCTCGCCGTCCACGAACCGCACGAAGCTGAGGTAGTACGGCTCCCCGCAGCCCTCCCCGTCCGTCTCGGCGGCGCCACAGACGATGACGACCCCGTCCGCGTCCTCGAAGTCGTCGTACGCGTCCGCGTACGTCCACCCATCGCGGGGTTCCGGGGTCACGCACTTGTCCGCCAGGTAGGCGTCCCGCTCGAGCTCGGCGATGGCCCCACACCGGGGACAGTGATAGGAGACGGCGACCACACCATCTCTACGTCCGTGACCGTCATATGGTCGTCGGGTGGGCCCGCCGCAGACACGCGGACGGACGGATCGGTTCGGGGCGCTCCCGAAGGCATATGGCCCGGCCGGTCGTCCGTGGTCGCATGATAGACGAGACCGTCGACGAGATCGAGGAGATGCAGACCCACTCGTCGTCGACCGTCGCGATCAAGGCGGCCGAGGCGCTGCGCGAGCTGCTGGAACGGGACTACGCCACCGTCGAGGAGTACCTCCGCTCCCTCGAGCGCAACAGCAGCGCCCTCCGCCGGGCCAACACCTCCCACGCCTCCCTGTTCACCACGCAGCGGGAGATCGTCGCCCGGGTGACCGACGCCGACCCCGCGGACGTCGACGCCGCCCAGGATGCCACGGCCGCGGCCATCGACGCAGTCGTCGAGGACGTCGAGACCGCCAAGACAGAGGCGGCGGCCAACGCCCTCGAGCTGCTGCCCGACGGCGCGACCGTCCTCACCCACGACTTCTCGACGACCGTTCTGGAGGCGCTGGAGCAGGCCGCCCACGACGGCCGCCACATCGACGTCTACGTCACGGAGGCCCGACCGCGGTACCTCGGCCGGAAGACCGCTCGGACGCTCTCGAGCGTCGACCGCGTGGAGGCGACCCTGATCGTCGACAGCGCCGCCGGTGTCTACCTCGACGAGTGCGACCGGGTGCTCTTCGGGATGGACTGCATCGTCGACGACACGCTCTACAACCGGGTGGGGACCTTCCCCATCTCCGTGACGGCCGCCGAGCTCGCGGTCCCCGTGTCCGTCCTGGGCGCGGGCGCGAAGCTCATCGACGAGGGCTTCGCCTTCGAGAACGATTTCCGGTCACCGAGCGAGGTGATGCTCGAGCCCGCCGAGGGCTTCGCCGTGGCGAACCCCGCCTACGACGCGACGCCCACACACCTCCTCGAGAACGTGGTTACCGACGAGGGCATCCAGACGCTCCCCTGAGACGGACGGTTGTAACTATTTTCGAGACCGCAATTCACGAGTTGGGTTTCAGCAAGTGGCTCGAGGGACGCAAATTGACGGCCGATAAAGAATTACAACCGTCCGTATGAGGCGACCCAGGAGCTCGGACCGACGACGGTGGGTGGATGTAACCGCAGGAACGGATGAGGGCACCGACGGTCGGTGGGAGGCTGGTTCGTCGAGAATGGAATATCGTGAGCGATCGGTGGGCTGCAGGCGCGTCCCGCGCGCCTACTGGAAGGTCCGACTGATCTCCGGCTCCTCGGGTTCGGCGCCGGGGGTGAACTCCTCTTCGATCTCCTCGTAGCGCTCGCGGGTGTCGCTGTCGACGCTTGGGCCGACCTCGTCCATCGCGTGCTCGAAGTGCTCGCGGGTGATCCGGACGTTGCCCACGCTCTTGATCGCCTCCTCGGGGTCGACGCTGTTGACGAACTCCCGGGTCGCCGCCATCGACGCCTCCCGACAGACCGCCTCGATGTCGGCGCCGACGTAGCCGCTGGTCTCGGCGGCCAGCTCGTCGAGGTCGACGTCGTCAGCGAGGGGCTTCCTGCGCGTGTGGACCGCGAAGATGGCCCGGCGGGCGCCCTCGTCGGGCACCGGGACGTGGACGTGCCGGTCCAGCCGCCCGGGGCGCAACAGCGCCTGGTCGATGAGGTCGGGGCGGTTCGTCGTCGCGATGATCACGACGTCCTCGAGCTCTTCGAGCCCGTCGAGCTCGGTCAGGAGCTGGGAGACGACGCGCTCGCCGACGCCGGAGTCGCCCATCCGGACGCCCCGCTCGCCGGCGATCGAGTCGATCTCGTCGAAGAAGACCACCGTGGGCGCGTTCTGGCGGGCCTTCTCGAAGACCTCGCGGACGCCCTTCTCGGACTCGCCGACGTACTTGTTGAGCAGCTCGGGACCCTTGATCGAGATGAAGTTCGACTGGGCCTCGTTGGCGACTGCCTTGGCCATGAGGGTCTT
>SLIW01000361.1 GCA_007135435.1 Natronomonas sp. | reverse complement strand
TGGAGTTATTCGTCCTCGAGGGTGACCTCGAGGAGATCTCCTCGTTCGTCGGGAAGATCCGGGCGACGAGCGACGTCCTCTCGGTCGACTACTCCGTCATCCCGGTCGACGACTTCGACGGCGCGACCGCAGCGAGCGAGCAGTCGACGACGTGACCGGCGGGTCCCGGGCGCGTGGCGGACTGTCGTTCCGTCCTCCCGCCGACCGGCCATCGTCCGCCTGCTGATCAGCCGTCAAACGCCCGACCGCCGTTCGCCAGCCTCCAGACCGCCCGTCCGTCAGCCGCCCAGCTGCCTACCACCCGACCGCCTACCGGCCGACCGCTTATCGGCCGACCGTCGGGTCGCCTTGCACCTGCAAGCGTCGCCTACACCGTCCTCGAAACCGAACGTATTGCCTGCAATGCGCCAGAACATCACCGAAGACGACGAGGGCAAAGCGGTCGTACAGGGCAACGAGACCATCGGCCGTATCGTCGACGTCGAGCACGGGACCGCGCACGTCGACCCCGACCCGGGCGTGACCGACACGATCATGTCCAAGCTGGGCTGGAGCGACCGCGACGAGGAGACCTACCCGCTCCAGGAGGAGTCGATCGAGGAGGTCACCGACGACGAGATCCGACTCCGGGAGACACTGTAGACCGCCGCGGTCGGTCGTCGGCGTCGCGCGGCGGGTCGACGACCGGAGAGACAGGTATTTTTTGGTGCGTCTGTCCACCGGGAACCGTCCCCGATCGATCCGTGTCCACGGGCAGATCGATCCCCGAGAGCGCCGGCGGCGAGTAGACGTGCGTATCAATGGTGGGACGTTGAACGGCGACGGCTATCGGCAACCCGCCGAGAGTTGATCGCTGAGAGTCCACATCAAAGCCCCACCCTCAACGAGCGAACCGCGTATGCGGTGAGCGAAGTAGGGTGGGGTAGTTTACAGGTAGCTGCTGTCCCACTCGTCGGGGCGGCTCTCGTTCCCGCAGGTGTCGCAGTCGACGCGCTCGAGGCCGTCGGCGGCGTTGGCGACCGTTCCGCAGCTGGTGCAGAAGAAGCCGTACTGCTCGGTCCGGTCCTCGTCCGAGTAGAGCACGAGGAAGGGGGCCTCCTTGCCCGAGAGCTCCTCGTCGCCGGGGTAGACGGTCCCGTCCTCGGTGTCGACGGTCTCGGGTGTGTGGAGCTCCTGGTCGACCTCCTCGGCCTCGGGGTCGTAGACGTGAGCGGCGAACACCTGCTCGTCGATCTCCAGCTCGCGGTTGCCCGCCTGCTCGTAGCCGAACTGCTCGAAGAACTGCTCGCCCTCCACGTTCTCGGACATGACCAGCGCCCGGACCCGTTCGGCGCCCCGCTCTTCGAGCTCGTCGCGGGCGGTCTCGAACAGCTCGGTCCCGACGCCCTCGCCGCGGGCCTCGGGGGCGACGAACAGCCAGCCGATCTCGCCGTCGTCCCCGTCGGTCAGCGAGCCGGTGACGACGCCGATCACCTCGTCGTCCCGCTCGGCGACGAGCACGATCGAGCGGTCGCCGTCGAGGCGGGCCGCGAAGCCCTCCTCGCCGAACTCCTGACGGATGACGGTCTCCATCTGCTCGGGACTCAGCGAGAAGGACGCCCGCATCGAGCGCCCGACGACGTCGCGGACCGCCTCCTCGTGGTCGGCCGTCGCGCTGGTGATCTCCATACCGACAGTTCGGGGGCCACCGGATTATGTGTTGTCCCGGGGACGACGGGTTCAGCGTGGTGAATGACGGGTCATGCGGGGACGGCGGGCGCTGAACCGAGCCCAGGCGCCGCGGTGCTGGGCTGACACGGGAGGGCTGACACGGGAGGGCTGGCCTCCACGGCGACAGTACCTTGCCCCCGGGCGGTCAACGGCGACGCATGACCGACACGAAGGACGGTTCGGAGCGCGAACCCACCCCGCCCGGGAGGGGCCGCACCCCGGACGCGCGGGCGATCGAGCCGGCCGCCCCGGACGAGTTCGGCCTCGTGCAGGTCTGGTGGGGCGACGGCAAGGGGAAGACGACGGCCGCGCTCGGCATGGCCTTCCGGGCCGCCGGCCACGGCTATCGCGTCCACGTCC
Source organism: Natronomonas sp. (assembly GCA_007135435.1). Lineage (GTDB taxonomy): Archaea > Halobacteriota > Halobacteria > Halobacteriales > Haloarculaceae > Natronomonas. Next base: position 8,702 of record SLIW01000361.1, on the reverse strand, counting down.
TCCAGTTCATGAAGGGCGGCGCCGCGAGCGTCGAGGACGTCCGCGGGGAGTACAACGCGATGGCCGCCATGCCTGGACTCACCTACGAGAACCTCGGCCATTACGGCTGGCACGCGATGAACGACGGCACCGACGAGCGGGACCACGAGGCGGAGGCGCAAGCAGGGCTCCAGCGCGCACAGGAGCTGGTCGACGCCGCCGCCGCGGCGGATCTCTCGACCCCGTTCGCGCTCGACGGCAGCCCGGACGACGGCGTCCACATGCTGGTCCTCGACGAGGTGCTCTACGCCGCCGAACGGGGGCTGGTGGACCCAGATACCGTCCTGCGGCTCGTCGACTCGAAGCCCGCGGACCTCGAGCTCGTGCTCTCTGGCGGCCACGAGCCCCCGTCGTACCTCCTCGAGCGGGCGGACCTGGTCACCGAGGTCCGGAAGGTGGCGCACCCGATCGACGCCGGCCAGCGCGCGCGGAAGGGGACCGAGTACTGACCGATGGCCGGGCGACGTCGAGCACTGACCGGTCGCTGTGAGACGTCGAGTATTGACCGGTAGCCGGGAGACGGGTCCCGCGAGACGGGGAGTCCTCGAGCCGGCGAAATCGCCAGCGGACGGCCGTCTGACGGGTGAACGACGGTGCCACAAGACACATAAGCAACCCCTCCCGACCGACGACTGGAGGATGGGTGGGCGCACGCTCCTTCCCCTCGTCGCGCTCCCCTCGCGACCCCTCCCCTCTGGTCGCGACCCCTCCCCCTCATACCTTCATACCCACCGTCCTCCCCAGCTTCGCGCTCGCTCCTCGGCCAGCGTCGGTCGCGGTGCCGTCACCGGTGGAGCCACGGACCGAGGGACGGACGCTCAGCTAACCGCCGGACGGTTCGGTAGGGTTTAACAGACGGCTGGTCGACCGTAGGGCAATGACCGAGTTCCTCCTCGAGCTCGCGTTGCTCGGCCTCGTCGTCGTGGGGGTCTCCTCGTACACGTACGTGCGCTGGAAGTGGAAGGGCGTCGACGACGATGCGCCCCCGCGGACGATCGTCGACTCCCTCTGGCAGTTCCTCCACCCGCCGTTCTTCATCGTCCTGTTCCTCGTGGTGATCGGGGGGCTGGCAGGGCTGGTCGTCGCGCTCGTCGCGACCGTCGTGTTCCACTTCGCCTGGTTCATGCTCCTGGACGTGCTCGTCTCCCAGCAGGCGGCCGAGGCACACTTCGGCGGCGAATCGGGCTGATACGTCTGGAACACCGGGGGACCCGGGAGGACGACGCGGGCGCGACGGCGGGTGCTGAGACAGACCTAAGGGTCCGGCGGTCCCCACGTGAGGCATGAGCGACGACGCCACCGGGCGAAGGGGATCGGTCGTCTACCCGGATGGGTACGCCGTCCCCATCACGGGCCTCCTCTCGCTGATGTTCGCGGTGATGGCGGGCGTGGCCGCCTACCCCGCCCTCTCCGGGTCGCCCGACCTCACGTCGCTCTCGCTCCCGGTCATCTTCGGCCTCGCCAGCCTCTACTGCATGCGGCTCCGGTCGCGCTACCGGACGAAGCGCGAGCGAGGATCCAGCGACGAGTCCGACGGCAGCTGACGCGTTGGGTCACCGCAGGCCTGGGGTGGCCGACCCAGGACGGGTGAGTCACGGCGAAGGGGACTGACCGGGCGGCGAGGCGGGGCGAAGGGGACGGACCGAACGGCGAGGCGGGGCGCAGCCGAGAGGAAGGACCGCTAGGTCAGCTCCCAGATGAGCATCAGGCCACCGATGACGACGCCCAGCGCGCCGAGGGTGAGGAACCCGACGACGCAGAATCCATCGAGGTCGAGCGCCAGGCAGAAGTAGATGTCTGTGAACAGCTCGGCGACGATCATCGAGGCGCCGGTGAGGAGGTAGAGCAACCCGAAGGCGAGATTCTGCGTGAGCTCCATTGGACCCGTCTCGAGCGGTGGTGAGGTGCGGCTGGGTGAACTAGTTTGCGGGATGCCGATGGCTGGCCCGAACGGATGGTCGTTCCCCGTCGGTCTACCCGTCCTCCGCGCGCTCCACTTCCTTGAGGTGCCTGGCGTACGCGAGCGACCAGAAGAACGCGAAGTACGCCGGGATGCCCGTCGCCAGGAGAAGGTAGTACGCGTACGTCGGCGCCTCGACGAAGACGACGTCGAACAGCAGCGTGACGATGGCGACCCAGACGACCGCGAACATCAGGTCGTGGATCATGCCCGTCCGGTGCTCGCCGACGTGCTCCCGGATCCGGTCGTCGAGGCTCACAGCTGGATCACTCCACGAACCCCCGTCGGCGGTCTCGCCTCGGCGGTGGCGGCATCCTCACTGTGGTCTCGGTCTCCATGTCGAACAGACAGCCTCGGCGTCCCTTAGCGTTATCTGACATCCTGTAGCGTCATCTGACGTCCGCTATTTGTACCCTACGTCCCGTACACCGACGACTCACGTCACTCGACGTGGCGTGCATCGTCGGCTCACGTCGCGCCGACAGGCGGACGCCCTCGGCTCGTGCTTGCGGGCCGTTACCGTGGTGGGTGACGCCGGGTGGCCCCGGTCGTCAGTCCTTCGTCCCCGCGTAGTCGACCACCATGATCGGGACGTCCGTCGAGCGCAGCGTCCGCTCGGTGACGCTCCCGAGCAGCCGCCGGCTCACGCCCGAGCGGCCGTGGCTCCCCATCACCACGAGGTCGATGTCGTGTTCGCGCACGTAGTCGCCGATCTGTCGGTGGGGGATCCCCCCGGCGTGCCGCTCTGTGACCTCGATGCCGTGCTCGGCACCGAGGTCGACGACGTAGCCGGTGGCGGCCTCCGCGTCCTCGCGGAGATCGTCCATCTCGCTGAAGCGGCCCTGTCGAATCCGGTCGACCTGTTCGGCGCCGAGGCTGTACGAGATCGCGTCGGTGTCGGCGACGTACAGCGCGTGTACCTCAGCGCCGTACTTGTCGGCGAGGTCGATCGCCGTCTCGACCGCTGCCTGTGCGACTTTGCTTCCGTCCGTCGGAACGAGTATGCGTTCGAACATTGTCGATCTCAGTCGTCGTCGGTGGTGTGTCCGCCATCGGTCTTCCGGGCGACCACGTCGGCCGCGGTCACGTCACGCCCCATCGGATCGGGGCTGTGACACTGCCTGACCATCAGTCTCGTCTCCCGCGGCGGCTCCTCCGTCACGTACGACACGAAGATGGTGATCACGAAGACGATGGGGACGGTGACGAGCGCGGAGCCGATCGCCGGCATCCACGTCGCCAGGGTGGTGCTGACCGGCACCTCGGCGAAGCGCGGCACGACCCCGAACAGCCCCTGGTTCAGCATCGGGACGAACCAGAGGATCAGCCCGGTCGTCATGCCGGCGAGCGCGCCCTGGCGGTTCGTCTTCTCCCACCAGAGGCCGAGGAAGAACATCGGGAAGATCACGCTGGCGGCGAGCGCGAAGGCGAACCCGACGAGCGCCGCGATGGGCGCCGTCGGGTCCATCGCCGCCGCGATGACGAGGATGCCGAGGCCCACGATGCTCAGGCGGCCGACGAGCACCTGCTGGGCCTGGCTCGCCTCGGGGTTGATGATGGTCGTGTAGATGTCGTGGGAGATGCCCGAGGAGGCGGCGATGAACAGCCCCGCGGTCGTCGCGATCGCCGCCGCGATGCCACCCGCCGCGACCAGCCCGACGAGCCACGTGGGGAGCCCCGCCAGCTGCGCCGCCAGGACGACGATGACGTCCGCCGCGGCGCCGCTCATCCCGGGGTCACCGTAGACCTCGCGCACCTGGTCGCCGTACAGCGCGGTCCCGAACGCCGCGAACGCCGGCGCAGACAGGTACAGCAGGCAGATGAAGAACAGCCCCCAAGTGCACGACCACCTGGCGGTCCGCTCGTTCGCCACCGTGTAGAACCGGACCAGGACGTGCGGGAGCCCGCAGGTCCCGAAGATCATCGTGAACGCCGTCGCGACCCACAGGTAGTAGCTCCCACCCGCGAAGGGGTCGGAGAACTGGGCGTCGAGCTCGTTGATCAGCATCCCGTACTCGAGCTGCGGCAGGACGGTCGAGAAGCCGGCGGACCAGCCGGTCACCCACAGCCCGGCGAGGAACGCGACGATGAGGATGACGTACTGCAGCACCATGTTCTTGGTCGCGCCGAGCATCCCCGACAGCGCCAGGTAGCCGATGGTGATGACCATGAAGAAGATCATCATCACCTGGTAGCCGCTGAACCCGGGGATGATCCCGCCGAAGTCGCCGAGGATGTAGAGGCCGACTAGCCCCATCCCCAGCGCCTGCGCCGTCGCGTAGACGAACCCGATGAGGAACGTCGTGATCGCCGCGATGACCCGGGCGGCGTCCGAGTTGAACCGGTCGCCGACGAAGTCCGGCGCGGTGTACTTGCCGAACCGGCGTATCTGGGCGGCCATGAAGATGAGCAGGATGAAGTAGCCGGTCGTCCACCCGACGACGAACGCCAGGCCGTAGACGCCCGACAGCGCGATGAGCGCGGCCATCCCGAGGTAGGAGGCCGCCGACATCCAGTTGGCGCCGATGGCCATCCCGTTCTCGATGTTCCCGATCGACCGACCGGCGACCCACATGTCCGCCGTGTCGGCGACGCGGTAGAGGTATCCGGCGCCCAGGAACGCGGCCATCATCAGGAGGACGATGATGCCGGGGACCAGCTTGAACGAGATGTCGAGCCCCTCGGGGAGCATCTCCTCGTCCTGCTGCAGCGGCATGGCGACGTCCCCCAGCGTGGGGAGGACGTCCATCGCCGCCAGCCACGTCGCGCTCATTCAGCGACACCCCCGTCGGTGGCCGCCGCCTCGTCGGCGGCCTCCGTCGCCTCCATCTCGGCCGACGGCGTCTGCTCGATGCCGTACTTCTCGTCGATCTTGTCGCGGCGGCGCACGTACCACACCGACAGCAGCAGCGCCGCCGACGGCGAGCCGATGGCGATCGCGAAGTAGTGGAACGGGAAGCCGAGGATCGGCATCTGCGAGGTCATCAGCCCCGGCGCCAGCCGGGTCGCCGTGATCGGCCCGAACACGAAGAACACCCAGAGGGCGAAGCCCGTCAGGATGATCCGGTTGTGGTCCCGCATGAACGGGGTCCCCGGCTTCAGCAGGTTGATCTCCACGTTCAGGTAGTCCATCTCCTCCTCGATCTCGACGTCCGACCGATCTTCGCCCGACTTCGTCCAGCCGCCCACGTCCGTCCGTCCGCCGTCGGTCGCCAGCTCGTCTCCTCCCGCATCGGCGTCGTGTTCGATTCCTCCGTCCGATCCCGTCTCTGAGTTGTCTGACATGGTTTGGTGACCTCCGTGAGTTGGTGAGCGGAGCGTCGCGGGGCTCAGTCGCCCGCGACCTTCCGCTGGATGTCCTCGACGACCTCCGGGTTCCGGAGCGTGCTGGTGTTGCCCAGCTCGTCGTCGTTGGCGATGTCCACGAGCAAGCGTCGCATGATCTTCCCGGACCGAGTCTTGGGGAGCTCCGGCGTGAAGATGACCTCCTCGGGCCGGGCGATCGGGCCGATGGCGTCCTCGACGCCCTCGATGATCCGCTCGTGCATCTCCTCGCCCTCCTCGTAGCCCTCCTCGAGGATGACGTACGCGTAGACGGCCTCGCCCTTGATGTCGTGATCGCCGCCGACGGCGGCGGCCTCGGCGACGCCCTCGACGCCGACGATCGCCGACTCGATCTCCATCGTCCCGAGGCGGTGACCCGAGACGTTGATGACGTCGTCGACGCGACCGAGGATGGTGATGTAGCCGTCCCCGTCGATCTTCGCGCCGTCCTCCGGGAAGTAGACCCACTCGTCCGCCTCGGGGTCCGAGTACGCCTCCCAGTACTCCGAGATGAACCGCTCGTCGTTGCGGTAGAGCGTCCGGAGCATCCCGGGCCAGGGGCGGTTGACCGTCACGTAGCCGGCCTCGCCGGCGGCGACCTCCTCGCCCTCGGCGTCGACGACCCTGGCGTCGATACCGGGCAACGGCGGGCCCGCCGAGCCCGGCTTCATGGTCCCGATGCCGGGGAGCGTCGTGATCATCATCCCGCCGGTCTCGGTCTGCCACCACGTGTCGACGATCGGGCACTCCTCGCCGCCGATGTGCGTGTAGTACCACTTCCACGCGCGCGGGTTGATCGGCTCGCCGACCGTCCCCAGCAGCCGCAGCGAGGAGAGGTCGTGGCGACCGGGGTACTCCGCGCCCCACTTCATGAACGCCCGGATCGCCGTCGGCGCGGTGTACAGCTGGGTGACGTCGTAGCTGTCGACGATCTCCCACAGCCGGTCCTTGTCCGGGTAGTCCGGCGTGCCCTCGTACATCACGCTCGTCGTCCCGAGCGCGAGGGGGCCGTAGACGATGTAGGAGTGGCCGGTGATCCAGCCGATGTCCGCCGCACACCAGTAGGTGTCGTCGGGCTTGACGTCGAGCACCGCCTGGCTGGTCCAGGAGACGTACGAGAGGTAGCCCCCCGTCGTGTGCTTGACGCCCTTCGGCTGGCCCGTGGTGCCCGAGGTGTACATGAGGAACAGCATGTCCTCGGCGTCGCGGGTCACCGGCTCGACCTCGGCGCCCTCCTGGGCCTCGACGAGCTCGTGGTAGTCGTGCTGCCCGTCGGCGAGGTCGTGGTCGAGGTCGTCGCCGAGGCGGTCGACGACGACCGTCGTCGTGTCGTGGTCGACCCCGCCGAGACCGTCGTTGGCCTTCGAGAGGTGGTCGAGCGCGTCGCCGCGGCGGTAGTAGCCGTCGCACGTCACCAGGTACTCCGAGTCCGACGAGTTCATCCGGGTGGCGAGGGCGTCGGCCGAGAAGCCGGCGAACACCACCGAGTGCGGCGCGCCGATCCGCGCACACGCCAGCATCGCGACCGGCAGCTCCGGGATCATCGGCATGTACATCGTCACGACGTCGTCCTCCTCGACGCCGATCTCGCGGAGCGCGGCCGCGAACTCGTTGACCTCCCGGTGGAGGTCGGCGTAGGTGAACTCGCGGGTCTCGCCCGGCTCGCCCTCCCAGAGGATGGCGAGCTCGTCACCGCGGTCGTCGAGGTGTCGGTCCAGGCAGTTGTACGAGGCGTTCAGCTCCCCGCCGACGAACCACTCGTAGAACGGTTCGTCGTCGTCGACGAGTACCTCGTCCCAGTCCGACTCCCACTCGAGCAGCTCCGCGGCCGCCTCCCAGCACTCGGGCCAGTTCTCCTCGAACTCGTCGTAGATGCCGGGATCCGTGAGGTTCGCCTGCTCGACGAACGACTCGGGCGGCTCGAACGCCTCCTGTTCGACCAGCCGTGCCTCCAGTTGGGGTTCATCGGGGTCGGACATACCGTTCGAGGAGGCGTTCACCGCCCTATTAAGCGGGGTGTCTAGACATACCAAACGACGGCCGCCCGCGTCCCCCAAACGATCGTTTCACGTCGGTCTCCCGTCGGTCTCCCGTCGGTCTCCCGTCGGTCTCGTGTCAGTGACGCCTCGGTCTCCCGTCGGTCACCGGTCCGTCGCATGCCGACACCCGTTCACCCGCCCGTCCGGCACCGATTCGCCACCCGATCGGCGACCCGGTCACCGCGCCCAGCTCGAGGGATGTGGGACGCGCAGGACGGTGCTGTGCGCGACCCGGGAGTCTCAGAGCATCACGCACGCACCGGTCGGCCGGTGGTCCCAGGCGCAGGTCACGGGGCCCACCGCCCGGTCGAGTCGAACTATCTAGGGGGCCCGCTCGGCGACCGCCTCGGCGCCGAGGTGGTCCCGGGTGTGCTCGAAGAACGCCGACAGCAGCTTCCGTTCGGCCTTCCGGAGGTGGTTGTGGAAGGTGGGCGAGGAGACGCCCATCGAGTCGGCCACCTCCTCGGCGGTGGACCCCCGCGGCCAGTCGAAGTAGCCCGCGAAGTACGCCGCCCGGAGTGCCGCCCGCTGCTTGTCGGTGAGCGACTCCGCCAGCGACCCCTGGAACGCCGCCGGGGTCTCGACCGGCTGGTCGACCGCCTGCTTCGCCGACAGGGTCGTCTCCGGGAACGGCTCCCGGAGCGCCTCGACCACCGCGCGGACGTCGGCCTCCCGGGCGATCTCGGCGCGGATGGTCGCCTCGCCCGACTCGACGACCGCCCCGCGGATCGTCGCACCGACCTCGGTCAGCGTCAGCGCCGGCGAGTTCCCCTCGACGGCGAGCTCCAGGAGCGAGCGGTCGCCGTACTCGCGGATGTGGCGGGCGTCGACGACGCCGTCGACCGCGGCCGCGGTGTCGAGGAACGCCTCGGGCGGGGCGTCCGACAGCGTCACGTAGAACAGCAGGGACGCCTCGGCGACCGGGACGACCGCCTCCAGGGTGCAGGCGCAGTCGTGTTCGCGGGTGGCGGCAACGAGGACGGCGGCGTCGTCGGTGCAGACGAACTCGAGTTCGACGACCGTGTCGGCGAGCAGGAGGTTCCGGCGCTCGATGGCGGTGATCGCGTGGCCGACGCGGGCGCCGAGATCCGACAGCAGCGTTCGCTCGCGGTCGCCGAACGCGGCCCCGCGGTCGGTGAACACGACCAGGACGCCGTAGGTGGTCTCGCCGTACGCCAGCGGGACGACCGCGGCGGCGCGCGCCGCGGCGGTCGCCTCCCGGTCGAACGGGCCGACGACGTCGGCGGCGAACGACCCGCTCCCGCCCGCGACGCGGGGCGACCCGGTCTCGAGGGCCGCCTCCAACGCCTCCGTCTCGACGTCGATCGGTCCAGGGGTCG
>SLIW01000426.1 GCA_007135435.1 Natronomonas sp. | reverse complement strand
GTCACCGCGACCCTGGCCCTCGTCACCGGCTCCGTGTCCACCCCGAACACCTGTCGGCCATAGTGATCACTGGGGTTAGGATGCAGGCGACCCGCCGAGGGTAGACCGGGGACCCCGAGCGGACCGATCCCCGTGGAACCGTTCGATCCAGCCAGGTAGCACTCCGAATTGGAGTGAACCTGTAACGTTCGTCTGGGGTCCACGTGCGACGGTACGCGGTGAGTGGTGGCCGCTTTGTCCGGGATAACTGGTGGCCTTGATGGTCGTCCGCGGACATACTCTCGTATGGGAGAAGACAGTCACCCCTCGCCGGAATCGCCGGGCTGGGACAACCCCGATTACTGCCCCTTCTGCGGCGCTGACCTCCGGGACGGTGGAGCCGGGTTCGTCGAGCACATCGAGGAGGACGCACACGTGACGTGTCGGGCGCGCTTCGAGGAGTGGCGCGAGAACGTCGTGAACGACATCGAGGGCGACTGGGGTGGGTGACACCGGGGGACCATGGGGCCGCGTCCGTCGAATCACCTCAGGGGTCGGTAGTAGGACCAATAGATTCGACAGTGTACTCTCTAATAGCTGTTAGAAATGCTGTGCGAGATACAGGACGCAGGTTTCGCACGTGGTTGCCCCAGGAGCGGGCAATCGAAGTAGTACCCGAGACACCCCAGTGGTCACGTCACCCAGGATGTCACTTCCAGGAGTCAATCCTCGTGCTTGCTCGCCCAGTCGTGGTGATGGCCGAGCGTTCCCAGCTCGACGCGGGAGTCCTCGCTCGAATCGACGCCGTCGACATCCAGAGCGAGAACGCCGTCGGTTCCGACGAAGATCGTTCCATCGACGATCGTCGCTCCCGAACCGTGGGGCGTGTCGATCCGCCATTCGGAGGTGCCAGACGTTGCGTCGAGGCCGAACAGGACTGCGACGCCGTCCTGCCAGCCGCTGAAGACGACGAGGTCGCCGGCCACCGTCGCCGGAGAGATATCCGGTCCCTCGGGATCATCGAACTCCCAGACGACGTCGCCGGTCGCGGACTCGATCGCGTAGACGGTGCCGTTCCCCGACCCGATGTAGAGGGTCTCGTCAGCGACAGTCGGTGAGGCAAATCGCCCCGAATCGGCCGTGTCGAACTCCCAGCGACGAGCACCCGTCCTGGCTTCCAGCGCATAGACCACGCCGTCGTGGCTCCCGACGAAGACGGTGTCGTCCCAGATCGTCGGTGAGGAGCGAACTCGACCACCGGTCTCGTACCGCCACTCCTCGTCGCCTGTCTCCGCATCGAGGGCATACACCCTCCCGTCGTTGCTCCCGATGAAGACCCGTCCATCCACGACGGTTGGAGACGAGTAGATCCAGTCGTCGGTTTCGAACTGCCAGCGCTCCTCGCCGTCTGTCGTACCGAGTGCGTAGACGGTCGCGTCAGTCCCGCCGACGTATACGGTGTCGTCCCAGACCGTAGGTGAAGACCACCCCACGCCGTCGGTTCCGAACCGCCAGTCCTCGTCTCCCGTTTCCGCATCGAGGGCGTACACGTTGCCGTCCTCACTGGCGACGTACACGGTCCCATCGAGCACCTGTGGGCTGGTGAAGACGGAACCGCCGGTCCGGAACGTCCACTCGATACTCCCGTCTGTTGCATCCAGCGCCGACACGTACCTGTTTCCCGTTCCACCACCGACGAACACCACGTCGTCGACGACTGTCGGTGGGCGACGAACGCCGCTGGATGGTAACGCCTGCTGGTGCCACTTCGTCTCGGGGTGGTCTTCGTCGTCACCGAGACACCCTGCTATCACGCCTGTCGCAAGAATCCCGGCTCCCGCGACGAACTGTCGTCGATCCACGGACGTTCGTCACTCTCCGTTCGGTATATGAATACCGTTGACTAAAGCACCACTTTGAGGTATTTTGGATGGTGCTGCATCCACCCTCTACGTCTCGCATCCCGAGTTCTACACATCTGTGATCTGCTACGTTGGAACGAATGAGAACGTACCCGTAACCCCATCTGGGGTTGATTCAACTATCGTCGGACGCGACGTGGCGGTAATCGACCGGGAAACCCCCGTCTGTGACGGCGATGATTTATCCCGGATCCACCCGCATCGTGCTACATGGACGTCCTCATCACCGGCGCGGCAGGGACGGTCGGGACGGCGATCACGGACCACCTCTCGGAGGAGACGTACGATCTCACGCTCCTCGACGTCGTGGAGGCCGAGGGACCGGGCGAGGCGGTCGTCGCCGACGTCCGGGACTACGAGGCGATCCGGCCGCACTTCGAGGGGCAGGACGCCGTGGTCCACCTGGCGCTGATGCGCGAGGGCGACGACTTCACGGCCTGGTCCCGCGAGATCGGCTGGTCGACCGACCTCCGGGACAACCTCCAGGGGATCAACAACGTCTACGAGGCCGCGATCGACGCCGGTGTCGAGTCGATCGTCTTCGCCTCCTCGAACCACGCCGTCGGGATGGTGGAGGTGCGGAACGAACCCGACGTCTACTACGATAAAGGGATCGTCGCGGGTCACGACGAACCGCACCGACCGGACTCCCTCTACGGGCTCTCGAAGAGCTACGGGGAGGACCTCGGCCGGTTCGCCGCGGAGGCACACGGAGTCCGGTTCTACGGGCTCAGGATCGGTGCCGTCCGTGACCCGCCGTACGACCACCCCTACGGCGACGCCGAACGCGGCGTCGAGGACGGCCGCTGGGAACGCGGGAG
>SLIW01000266.1 GCA_007135435.1 Natronomonas sp. | reverse complement strand
TCCCCCGGGTCGACGTCGCGGTGGAGATCGGCGAGTACGTCCACCGGTACCGGTACGACGCCGCGGGCGGCCGCCACCGCCCACACGTCGACGAGGTCCGACGTTGCGTCCACTGCGAGTCCGAGAACGGGCGCGGGTCCTACACCTACTGCGACAACTGCGGGAGCATCAGCTGCGAGACGCACGCGAAGACCGAGCGGCTGACCGGCGAGCCCGTCTGCACTGGCTGTGCGGTCACCGCCGACTTCGCGTACGCGACGGCGTACTTCGCCGATGAGGAGCACCTCGAGACGTTCCGAGACGCCTACGAGGCGATGCCGGTCCACCGCAAGGCCATGGAGAACCCCCAGCTCGTCGCCGCGATCGGCGCGGTTATCCTGCTCGTCGTGGTGGGTCTCGCCGCCGTGGTTCTCTGAGACGACCGAGGATCGAACACCGTCCACGACCGCTTTGCCGTGACACTTATTGCCACAGCCATCCTACTAACCAGATACCGTCCCCGCAGGTCGCCATGGGTAGGAGAACACCGGCGCGGGACGGTTCTTCCACCGGACACACAGCCCACGCTTCGCCCGACCAGACGGGCGTCTCCACACCGGACGGGCGTCTCCACCAGATGGGCGTCTCCCACACCCTCCGACAGTCGAGACGACCTCGTGACGACCGTCCACCCAGCCGCGTGTAGTCGGTGGAAACGACGCCACGCGCCACGTTCCGGCCCGTGCGACAGACGTCCCGAGTCGAGAGCCACGCATCCATAGCCGGACGTGGGGAGTCGAACGTACCGAGTCGAACGTACCGAGTCGAACGTGGCAGCTCTCGCCGCCCGGATGGCGAGTGCCGGACCCCGTGGCCGCCGGAATCACAACCCTCACCTGTCGGGGCGTCGACCACCGGGTATGCAACTGGGCGTCATCGGACTCGGGCGGATGGGTCGCATCGTCGTCGATCGGGTCCAGGCGGCGGGCCACGACGTCGTCGCCTACGACCTCGACGCCGGGGCGGTCGCGGACGTGGCCGAGGCGGGTGCGACGGCCGCCGACTCCGTCGCGGACCTCGTCGATCGGCTCCCCGCCGACAGACGGGTGTGGCTCATGGTGCCTGCCGGCGACCCGGTCGACGCGACGCTCGCGGAGCTGGATCCACTCCTCGACGGCGACGACGTGGTCGTGGACGCGGGGAACTCCCACTTCGAGCGGTCGGTCGAGCGGACCGCCGCCATCGACGCCGCCTACCTCGACTGCGGCACCTCCGGTGGCCCCGCCGGCGCCGAACTCGGCTTCTCGCTGATGGTCGGCGGCCCCGAGTGGGCTTACGAGGCGATGACGCCGGTCTTCGACGCCGTCGCCACCGGGCCCGCGGGCCACGCGCGGATGGGTCCCGTGGGGTCTGGACACTACGTCAAGATGGTCCACAACGGCGTCGAGTACGCGCTCATGCAGGCCTACGGTGAGGGCTTCGAGCTCCTCCACGAGGGGCGCTACGACCTCGACCTGGAGGCCGTCGCGCGGACGTGGAACAACGGGGCCGTCGTCCGGTCGTGGCTCCTCGAGCTCTGCGAGGAGGCGTTCCGCGAGGAGGGCGGCGACCTCGGGGACGTCGCCGACCACGTCGCCGGCGGCTCGACGGGTACCTGGACCGTCCAGGAGGCGCTCGAGCAGGAGGTCGCGGTCCCGCTCATCTACGCGGCGCTGGGCGAGCGGTTCGACTCACGGGTCGGCGACGAGGGGAAGTTCTCGCGGCGGCTGGCCAACCGGCTGCGTTACGGGTTCGGTCGCCACGAGGTGGCCAGACGCGAGTGACACCGGGGAGGCACGCCGACGATCCCCACTTCAGGCCAGGAGATTGCGTTCCCGGTGGTTAGGCACCACGTCCCGACCAGGACAGACGGGTATTCGAGACGGGGTGGGGCAGGAGCGGTGATCCGAGATGTGATGGAGTGGAAACGCTGGGTGGGTGCCTGGTGGAGCGGACGCGGTCGGCCGAGACATCGTCGTAGCGAAACGGCGGGTAGGAACCCCGTACGTCGGAACGTCGGCTCGAACGGACCTATTCGACGCCCGTCCCGAATCCTGTCGTCTCCGGGGCGATTCACCCCTCCGTTTCGGGTCGAGATCGGCCGCGACAGCCCGCGACGCACCACACGGTGAGGTGAAGCGGCTCGACGACAGAGGACGTGCGCGAGAGCGAACCGCCGGCCGGTCAACCCCCTGACGATGGTCGGCTGTCAACCGCTCGAGCGTCCGTCAGCGGTACCCCTCGGTGAGTCGCTCGACGTACTTGGCGACCACGTCCACCTCGAGGTGGACGGGGTCACCGACGGACCGCTCGGCGAGGGTCGTCAGTTCGTACGTCGCCGGGATGATCGCGACGTCGAACTCGCCCTCGCGGAGGGCGGCGACGGTCAGCGAGATTCCGTCGACGGTGATGGAGCCCTTCTCGACGACGTACCGTGCCAGCTCCGGCGGGAGGGAGAACCCGAAGGTCCAGTCACCGCCGGACGCGCCCGCGTCCGGCGAGGCGCCGCTCGCTTCGCTCGCGGAACCGCTGCCGACCTGCTCGATCCGTGTCACCTCGCCGACGCCGTCGACGTGCCCCTGGACGAAGTGGCCGTCGAAGCGACCGTCGGCGGGCAGGGCCCGCTCGAGGTTGACGCCGTCGCCGACGACGACCTCGTCCAGGGTTGTGCGATCGAGGGTCTCCTGCGAGCAGAACACCTCGAAGCCCGT
>SLIW01000429.1 GCA_007135435.1 Natronomonas sp. | reverse complement strand
TAATACGCAGCCCGTTCCTCCTCGAATCCCGGCAGATCCCCAGCATACGGCACCACGTCATCATCCACATCCTTCCCCCGTTGATTGTTGAAGTGCCGCTCGCGCTCCACACACCGCGTCCCGACCTCCATCAACTCACCATAACCAACTCCAAACAACTGATCGTACCTTTCCTCGTCCAGATAATCCCCAGCAAACGCACACACGATCCCTGAATCCCTGAACGCAGCGAAGTTCTCCCGATCCACCACGTGCTCGGCCTTCCCCTCTAACCCCTCCGCCGGAATCGCTCCCCTGTACTCTAGCGACATCACGCCGGCGTACATGTGGTCCGCCCCGCGATTCGCCACCGCATACGAAAGCCCCTGACCGTGACACGCCCGGCCGTCGTGTGCCGCGAACTCCAGGCCCTTCACCGTCCAGTCCTCGACGCCCAGCTCGTCGTGACACCGGGCGACCCCTTCGGCCAGGGAATCCCCGATGCCCTCCCGACGGGCGATCTTCTCGGTCACCTCCTGGGCCAGCTCGGCGTCGCCGAAGGCGTCCTCGCTCGCCAGATACGCGGCCACGGTCACGCCTGCGGAGACGGTGTCCATCCCGAGCTCGTCGCACAGCTCGTTCGCCTTCATCACGTCGACGACGTCGCCGACGCCCTGGTTCGATCCGAAGGAGAAGACCGTCTCGAACTCCGGGCCCTCGGTCTCGAGGCCCGTCTCCTCGTCGCGCGTGGGGAGCTTGCAAGCGTACGCGCACGCCGAGCAGGCGCCCTTCTTGTACTTCTTCTCCTCGACGGCGTCGCCGCCGATGTGCTCGACGTCCTCGAAGCTCTGCTCGGAGAAGTACCGCGTCGGGAGCGAGAAGTGGTCGTTGATGAACTCGGTGCCGCTGGTCGTCCCCTGGCGGCGCATCATGTCGTCGCTCGTCGCGGCCTCGCGGTGGACGTCCGAGGCGGGCGGGTCCGGGATCTCGATCTCGGGCGAGGAGTCGCCGTCGAACGTGACGCACTTGACGTTCTTGGCGCCGTAGACGGCGCCGAGGCCGCCGCGTCCGAACGCCCGCGAGTCGAAGGTCATCACCGAGGCGAACCGTACGCGGTTCTCGCCCGCCGGGCCGATCGTCACGCAGTGCTCGGGCCCGAGCCCGTGTTCGTCGTCCATGTATTCGGAGACCTCCTTGACACGGGCCTGTTCGAGGTGCGGGACAGGCTCGAGTTCGACGCCCTCGTCGGTGACGTGGATCGCCACGAGCTCGTCGCTCTCGCCGACGAACTCGACCGCCGAGTAGCCGGTGGCGGTGAAGTTCCGAGAGACGTAGCCGCCGGCGTTCGTCGACGCGAGGCCGTCGGTCAAAGGCGACAGCCCGGTGAGGTTCATCCGCCCGGTGAAGCTCATCTGCGAGGCCTGCAGCGGCCCGCTGGTGAGGTAGAGGCGGTTCTCGGCGCCGAACGGGTCGGCGTCGAAGGGGATGCGGTCGTGCGCGAGCGCGGTCGCCAGCGCCCGGCCGCCGATCTCGTGTTCCAGGACGGCGTCGATGTCCGTCTCGGTGGTCTCGCCGGTGCCGACGTCGACGGTGAGGAGTGGGCCTTCCGCGTGGAGCATACCTCCGGGTTGGCGTCCGTGGTCAAAGCTCTACGGGAGACGAGGCAGGGTGAAGTCTGATGGGAGTCCTGCTCGCCCTTTCAGTCCGCCAGGAATTGTTTGACCGATGGACTGAAGTACAGGTAAGCCTCGTCCGTATCTCAACACCGCCTGTCCGTGGCCAAGGATGCTCACGCGACTTCTGGTCAGGGACGCGTACCCATCGGTTGAAAGCCCGAGCCGATCCGAGTCCGAATGGACGAGTCTGAACCTTCAGCGTTCCACCTGACCGGATTTTCGCCCCCATTCCGTACCTGATCACGATGGTGTCCGCGGAAGTGACCGTTAAGGCCCAGGAGTTCGCTGGAACGGTATGCCACTCGAAGACGACGACCGTCGGGCGGTCGACCGGTACCTCCACGACTGGCTGGCGAAGGAGTCGCTGCCGGGCGCCAGCGTCGCGATCGTCCGCGGCGACGAGCTCGCGTACGCGACCGGCGCCGGCTCGCGGGACCTCGAGACGAACGCGCCGGCGAACCCGGAGACGCTCTACGGCGTCGGCTCGGTCACGAAGTCGTTCACCGCCCTGGCAATCGCCCAGCTCCACGACCAGGGAGACCTCGACTTCGAGGACTCCATCGCCGACCACATCGACGCGATCGAGGACGAGCAATTCGACGCCACCCTGCACGACCTCCTGTGTCACGCCTCGGGGCTCCCATCGCTGGCGACGAGCGAGGTGCTCATCGCGCGCCAGGCCGGCCTCGGCGAGTACGGCATCCCGATGGCCGACTGGGAGGACTTCTACCACCACCTCACCGAGGGCCTCGACGAGCGGCTCGACGAACCCCGGTTCCGGTACTCCAATTCGGGTTACGTGCTCCTCGGGGAGGTCGTCGAGGCCGTCGACGGCCGCCCGTTCACGACGTACGTGGACGAGGAGATCCTCCAGCCGCTGGGGATGCTCCGCTCGACCTTCGCCGCGGACGAGTACGCCGGGGACGCCAACGCCGCCACGGCGTACTGGATGGGTGGCGACGACGGGGACGGCGACGGTGCCGACTCGAGTCCCGAGACGGTCCCGGTGCCCGTCCGCGAGCACAGCGCCGCCGCCGGCGGGCTCCTGACGCCCGTGACCGAGCTCGCGAGGTACCTCC
>SLIW01000173.1 GCA_007135435.1 Natronomonas sp. | reverse complement strand
CGTCCTCCGGGAGGTGGCCCGACCGGCGGGCCATCGCCACCCGGAGGTCGCGGTCGTCGGTCATCCCGAGGACCGCGGCGAACGTGTAGGGGATCCGCACCGGCGGGTCGTCGGCGACCGCGTCGACGACCATCGGGTAGGCCCGCTCCGCCCGCCGGCGCTCGAGGTCGTCGACCGTGTCCGGCTCGGTCCCGTAGTACACGCGCTCGAAGCGGTCGAACTCGTCGACGAGCCGGTCCAGCGAGGCGACGTCGAAGTCGCGCTGCTTCTTCGGGTTCTTGGTGAAGAAGTACCGCAGCACCTCCACCTCGAGCAGCTCGAGGACCTCCTGGACCGTGACGACGTTGCCCGACGATGACGAGAGGGCCTCGCCGTCGAGGGTGAACCACTCGTAGACCATCGGCACGGGGGGCTCGAACCCGAAGACCTCGCGGGCGATCGTCTCGCCGGAGGGCCACGAGCCCTCGGCGTGGTCCTTGCCGAACGGCTCGACGTCGACCCCGAGGACGCGCCACTGGGCGGGCCACTCGAACCGCCACGGGAGCTTCCCCTCGCGGAACGTGGCCGTCCCGGCGTGCCCACAGCCCTCGATCGTCCCGTCGCCGGTCTCGACGTCCTCGCAGACGTACGCGACCGTCCCGGCCTCGAGGTCGAATCCCGTGACGGTCTCGGTGAGGTTGCCGCACGCGGCGCACTGCGGGAAGAAGGGGACGTACTCGTCGTCGACGGTGTCCTGGAACGCCCGGAGCACCTCGCGGGCCGTCTCCAGGTTCTCGAGGAGGAACCGGACCGCGTCGTCGAACGCCCCGGACTCGTAGAGCTCGGTGTTGGAGACCACCTCGACGGGGACGCCGACGGCCTCCGCCGATCGGCGGAGGAGCTCCGTAAAGTGGTCGCCGTAGGAGTCACAGCAGCCGAACGGGTCCGGGACGTCGGTGTACGGCTTGCCGAGGTTCCGTCCCAGTGCACCCGCGTCGACGTCGCCCAGGCCGACGAGGGTCCACTCGAGATCGGCGAGGGTGCGCGGGAGCGCCCGGAGGCGATCGCGGTCGTCGGTCGTGAACACCTGTCGGACCTCGTGGCCGCGGTCCCGCAGCGCCTCGGCGACGAAGTACCCGCGCATGATCTCGTTGAAGTGGCCGAGGTGGGGGACGCCAGAGGGCGAGACGCCGCCCTTGATGACGATCGGGTCCTCCGGGTCGCGCGCCTCGGCCTGGTCGGCGACGGCGTCGGCCCAGAAGGCGCGGTGCTCGTCGGCGCCGATGCCGTAGGGGTCCCGCGGCTCCCCTGCGTCACTCATGGGGGAGGACCTCGGTGCCGGCGACGTCGTCGCCGGCGACGGCCTCCGCGATCCGCCGGGGCTCCGTCCCGTCGAGGACGACCGCACGCAGGCCGGAGCGTTCGATGATCTTCGTCGCGAGGAGATCGACCGGGGCCTTCGAGCCGGCGGCGGTCTCGATCTCGGAGATCACGTCGACGAGCTCGCTCGCGGTCAGGGTGTCGTAGCGCTGGGCGCCGTCGTGCTCCTCCGGATCGGCGGAGTACACCCCCGGGACGCTCGTCGCGTAGACCAGCAGGTCCGCCTCGACCATCTCCGCCAGCAGCGCCGAGACGGCGTCGGTGGTGTGGCCCGGGACGGTCCCGCCCATGACGGCGACCTCGCCGCGCCGGAGCGACGCCCGGGCCGCCTCGTGGCTCTCGGCGGGCTGCGGCGTCGCCGACCGCTCGAGGGCGGTGATCAGCAGCCGGGCGTTCAGGCGCGTGACCGCGATGCCCACCGCGTCGAGGTCGTACTCGGTCGCGCCGAGGTTCCGCGCCGTCCCGATGAACCGGCGGGCGACGCTGCCGCCGCCGACGACCGCCGCCACCTCGTGGCCGTCCGCGACGAGGCCGTCCAGGACCGACGCGTGGGCCTCGACGCGGTCGGGGTCCAGATCCGGCGCCAGCACGCTCCCACCGATGGAGACGACGACTCTCATTGGCGGTGGCTTGCCGTGTTTCGGTCTTAAGGGTTGTCAAGACGGCCTCGGCGGCTCGACACCTCCAGCGGGTCGGATCCGGTCGCCGTGGTGTGCCTCGAATCTGGCGGCGAGATGTACCAGCGATTGCGCCAACGGGACCTCCCGAGACCGACGCCAGCTTCCTCGGCTTCCCAACCAGACGCCGACACCTACAAGCCCGTTCGGGCACCGAGTACCGGGTATGCAGGCGTTCGCGATCGTCGGCG
Source organism: Natronomonas sp. (assembly GCA_007135435.1). GTDB lineage: Archaea > Halobacteriota > Halobacteria > Halobacteriales > Haloarculaceae > Natronomonas. The sequence continues at coordinate 510 of SLIW01000173.1, read as the reverse complement.
ACGAGGCCGACCGCGGTCTGGAGCGGCTCCTCCCGTCCCTCGAAGGTCGCGGGGCGACCGTCAGGACCGGAACGGAGGGCTCCACGGGAGATCTGGGCGATCGGGGCCGCGCCGCAGACGGGGGCGTGGCGGCGGTCAGAGGGGACACCGAATACGTCCTCGACGAGGGTTGGCACGGCTCGGGCGACGAGCTGTCTGTCGGGGACGTCCTCGAGCGGCTGGCGCCGGATCACGATTACGCCGCGGTCGTCGGTCCCGGCGCCGACGAGTCGGCCCTGCCGACGGTCGTCGTCGGGGCGTCGGGCACCGTCGAGTCTGCAGATGACGACGTTTCGGCTGACGACGAATCAACTCGAATCGTGGACGTCGGATCGGCCGACGAACTCGACGTCGACGACGCCGTGGCGGCCATCGACGACGCCGAGCCGTACGAGACCCTCGAGTCGCTGGTCGCGGAGGTCAAGCGGTCGCCGGCAGCCGAGTACGCCGGCGCGATCGCCACCTTCACCG
>SLIW01000190.1 GCA_007135435.1 Natronomonas sp. | reverse complement strand
GGCCGCCTCGAGGCGCTGCTCGCGGTCGAGCCCGACGACCTGCTCGCCCGCGCCGAGGCGGACGCCCGGGCTGCCCGGCGAGTGAACGTTCGCGGGTGACGGCGTCCATCGAGGGGCCCGTGTACCGGCCGATGCCGGTCGATACAGGTCAATACCGGTCGATACAGGTCAATACCGGTCGATACCGGCCGATATCACGAGGTGATCCGTTCGCCGGCCCCCGGTGGCGCAGCCTGCCGGCCACGGCCGAACGCGACGCTCCCGATCGGCGTCGAAAGAAACGGTGGATCTCGATCCCGGGACGACCGGGCGGACCAGTCCCCGGAGATCAGTCGTCGGCGGGGGCCGCGGAGTCGCCCAGCGAGACGCCGGTGCCGGGCCCCACGTCGATGTCGAGCTCCTCGAGCTTGTCGTCGGTGACGACGCCGTCGACCCAGCCGCGGTGCTCGTAGTAGGCCTCCTTCATCTGGTCGAGCTCGACGAGCTCGCCCTCGGAGCCGCCCTGGCCGGGGACGGCGTCCTCGCGGCCCTCGACGAACCGGTCCGGCAGGTCGTCGTCCGACCCGTCGAAGCCCACGAGGTTGTTGTAGTACCGCTCGAGGTTCCAGACGCGCTCGCCGGCCTGCATGAGCTCCTCCTCGGAGACGTCGAGCCCCGTCATGCCGTTGTACTGCAGGACGTACTCCTCGATGCCCTCCGCGAAGGCGTTGAACTTGCAGATGTCGAAGGAGTCGGAGATGGAGTGCATGTCCTGGAAGGTGGCCGTCAGTTCGGCCTTGCCCTCCCACTCGTAGGGGTCGACCTTCTCGGGGATGCCGAGGATCTCGGCGGCCGGGGTGTACCCCCGCAGGTGGCACGCCCCGCGGTTGGAGGTGGCGAAGGCGATGCCCATGCCCTTCATGCAGCGCGGGTCGTAGGCCGCGATCGTCTGGCCCTTGACGTCCAGCCGGCAGTCGTGGGCGTCGTAGGCGTCGGCGATGCGCGCGGCGCCCTCGCCGAGCGTCTCCGCGAGGTCGTCCTCGCGGTGGGCGATCCGCTCGAGCATGTCGATCATCTGCTCGGGGTCGCCCCAGTCGATCCCCTCCTCGACGTGGCCCTCCTCGGTCATCTCCATCGCCATCGCGAGCATGTTGCCCGCCTCGATGGTGTCCATCCCGAGGTCGTTACACTGGTCGATCATGAGCGCGATCTCGTCGCGGGCGTCGTTCATCGAGTTCGGCCCGAGGGCCCACGCCGACTCGTACTCGTAGGACTCCATGCGGACGTTCATGTCCTCGCCCTTGTGGGTGACGTCGACCTCGACCTCCTTCTTGCAGGCCACCGGACAGGAGTGACACGTCGGTTCGTTGACCAGGATGTTCTCGCGGACGTTCTCCCCCGACACCCGCTCGGCGTCGATGTTGGGCTCGTCCGGTGACTCGTCCGCCTCGCTGGCGGTCGAGGTGAACCGACCGTTCCGCGTCGGCAGGCCGTCCATCTCCTCGGTGACGTTCATCAGGACGTTCGTCCCGTACACCGAGAGACCGCCCTCGTTCGGCGCGGTGACCTCCGACTCCTGGATGACCTCCATGGCCTGCTTGTGGCCGGTCTTGAACGTCTCGGGGTCCGCCGGCTTCGGCATCTTCGTCGTGGACTTAACCACGACGGCCTTGAGGTTCTTCGAGCCCATCACACAGCCCGTCCCGCCCCGGCCGGAGGCGCGGTCGTCCTCGTTGATGATGCAGGCGTACCTGACGCCGTTCTCGCCGGCCTGGCCGATGGCCATGATCGAGAGGTTCTTGCCGTAGGCGCCGTCGACCTCCTCCTCGAGCTCGTCGCGGGTCTCGTGGACGCCGGTGCCCCAGAGGTGGGAGGCGTCGCGGAGCTCCACCTCCCCGTCCTCGACGTAGGCGTAGACCGGCTCGTCGGCCTGGCCCTCGAAGAGGAGGCCGTCGAAGCCCGCCCACTTCAGCCGGGCGCCGGACCAGCCGCCGTGGTGGCTGTCGGTCACGGTGTTGGTCAGCGGCGATTTCGTACAGATGGCGATGCGGCCGCTCATGGTGACCTGCGTCCCCGTGAGGGGCCCGTTCATGAACGCGAGCAGGTTGTCCGGCCCCATGGGGTCGACGTCGGGGCCCTGGTCGAAGACGTACTTGACGCCGAGGCCGCGGGCGCCGATGTACTTCTTCGCGTCCTCGTCGTCGACGCCCTCGTACTGGACGTCCCCGCTCGAGAGGTCTACCCGAGCGACGTGGTCGTGGAATCCACCTAGGTCTGTCATTGTAACGTAATCGCCTAGCTAGACGCACGCCGTTGTGGTAATAGTTAGCACCAGAGGGTAACCGAAATCAGTTACCGCCTATCGGCAGGGCGGGGTGATGACCCCCCGTTCGCAACGGCCGACGGTTAAGGAGGAACGGCCCCAGCCCGTCCCCGTGGTATATAAATCCCGACCGGATCGGTACGGGTTCGACCCGTGATCCAGACCCCCCGACGGGTTCGAGCGTCGTCAGCGTCGCCCGCCGCCGCCTCGACCCGCACCGTCTCGGCCCGCACCGCCTCGCCGCCGCCGCTCGAGCAGGTAGACCGCGAACCCGATCAGGTTGAGCACCGGCGTCGCGCCGACCGACACCCAGGTGGTCGTCGCCATCCCGGGTCGCCGGCGGACGTCCCGGTAGATCCAGGCCGGGACGCACAGCTCGACGATCAGGAACCCCAGGGCCGCGACCCGATATGGGCGTGGGACGCCCGCGAGCAGGTCGG
>SLIW01000589.1 GCA_007135435.1 Natronomonas sp. | reverse complement strand
CCCTGCTGGCTCCCGCTGGCCCCTGCTGGCTCCCGCTGGCTACCGCTGGCCCCTGCTGGCTCCCGCTGGCTACCGCTGGCCCGGCGGTCCCGGTCGCGACGCGCCGAGCCGAAACCCGTATCCCGCCCGCTCGGCTACCGTGCGGTGATGGAGTGCGACACGTGCGGCGGGGAGGCGGTCATGCACGCCGCCTACTCGGGTCGGCACCTCTGTACGGAGCACTTCTGCCGGTCGGTGGACTCGCGGGTCCGGCGGCGGATCCGCGAGGACGCCCTCCTCTCGGATGACGCCACCCCCGAGGAGCCCGAGACGTGGCTCGTGGGCCTCTCCGGCGGCAAGGACAGCGTCGTCCTCACGCACGTCCTCCACGAGACGTTCGCCGCCGACCCCCGCGTCGAGCTCGTCGCGGTGACCATCCACGAGGGCATCCAGGGTTACCGCGACGCCTCTCTCGAGGCGTGCCTCGAGCTGACCGAGGACCTCGGCCTCGACCACGAGGTGGTCTCGTACGCCGAGGAGTTCGGCGTCGAGATGGACGACGTCGCCGCCGAGGACCCCCTGGGGATGGCCCCCTGTGCGTACTGCGGGGTCTTCCGCCGGGACGTCCTCGCGCGGTACGCCGCCGACTACGGCGCCGACAAACTCCTGACCGGCCACAACCTCGACGACGAGGCACAGACCGCGATGATGAACCTTCTGTCCGGCGACGTCGCGCAGGTCGCCAAGCACTTCGACGCCTCGCTCGGGAGCTTCGAGGACCGCGAGATCGACGACGACCCGTTCGTCCCCCGGGCCAAGCCGCTCCGGGACATCCCCGAGAAGGAGGTCGCCCTCTACGCGCACCTGAAGGGGCTCCCGGCCCACGTCGCGGAGTGCCCCCACGCCAGCGAGGCATACCGGGGCGAGATCCAGCGGCTCCTCTACGACCTCGAGGAGGACCACCCCGGGACGAGGCACTCGATCATGTCCGGCTACGAGGAGCTCGCCGCGCTGGCGGCCCGGGAATATCGCCGCGGCGATGGACCCGACGACGACGGTGCTGGCGGCGATGGCGAAGGGAACGTGCGCGATGGCGACGGTCGTGAGGCGGCCGACGGCGACGGCGACGGCCACCGTGGCGAGTGCGACCGCTGCGGTGCGCCGACGACGAACGAGTACTGTCGGGCCTGCGAGCTGCTGGAGGCGGTCGGAGCCACCCACCCTAACGACGAACGGTCGGGCGGAGAACGTCCCACCAGCGAGGAGCCGACTGACCAACGTCCCACCAGCGAGGAGCCGACCGACGATTGATCGATACCAGGACGGCCGGACCGGGGAGCACCCTGACCGCCAGTCGACCGGTCCACAGGCAGACTTGGGCGTGGCGATGTCCCGCGAGCCCGCCCCTACTACGCCTTCACGACCGCCTCGGTGTCTATTCGTGAGGACCGGTGACCGACCAGGTCACCGCCTGTACGGCCCGTCCGGCGCGTGGAGGATGCACTTCGACTCCTGGACGTCGGTCGCCTGGTAGGTCGGGATCGGCGGCTCCTCGCAGGGGGAGACGAACGCATTGCGGATGACTGCAGTCGCCTCGTCGACGTCGCCCTCGAGGTACGCAGAGAGCGCATCCGTCAACGCGGCGGTCGCCTCGGTGTCACCCGATTCGTCGGGGATGCCGTAGGAGCGGCGGACGTCGTCGACCGTCGGGTCGTCGGCCACGTCCTCCTCGAGGATCAGGTCGTCGTCGAGGAGGTCGTACCGGAGGGTCGCGATCGACCGCCAGACCTCCTGGTCGAGGTCGACCCCCTCGGGCGGGACGAGCTTCGGACACCGCGGGTGGAAGCGGCACCCGCTCGGGACGTCGATGGGGTCGGGCACCTCGCCGACGAGCTCCACCCGCTCGCGCTCGAACCCGGGGTCGATCCGCGGCACAGACGAGAGGAGCGCCTGCGTGTACGGATGTTGGGGGTTGTCGATGATCGCGTCGGCGGGACCCACCTCGACGACCTGCCCGAGGTACATGATGCCGATGCGGTCGCAGATGTGCTTCAACAGCGAGAGGTCGTGGCTGATGTACAGCGACGTCATCCCCAGCTCGGACTGGAGGCGCTGGAACACCTCGAGGACGCTCGCCCGGATCGACACGTCGAGCATGCTGGCCGGCTCGTCCGCCATGAGGTAGGAGGGACCGAGCGCCAGCGCGCGGGCGATGCCGACCCGCTGGCGCTCGCCGCCACTCAGCTCGCCGGGGTACTCGTCGAGGTAGTTCTCCGGCGGTCGCAGACCCGCCTGCTCGAGCACCTCGTGGACCCGGGCCTCCCGGTCCTCTGCCGTGCCGATGTCGTGGACGTCGAGGGGCTCGCGGACCCACCGCCGCACCGTGAACCGCGGGTTCAGCGACTGGTAGGGGTCCTGGTGGATGATCTGCGCCTCGCGACGGAACCGGTTCAGCTCGTCGCCCGTGATGTCGGTCACGTCCTCGCCGTCGAAGTAGATCTTGCCGCCGGTCGGATCGTGCAGGCGGACCGTCGTCTTCCCGAGGGTGGTCTTGCCGCAACCCGACTCGCCGGCGAGGCCGAACGACTCGCCCTCGCGGATCCCCAGGGTCACGCCGTCGACCGCCCGGACGGCCTTCGAGCTCTCGCCGTGGACGATCCGCGAGATGACCCCCTGGGTGACGGGGAAGTGCTTCTCGACGTCGACCAGTGCCACCTTGTACTCCGAGACGTCGAACGCCTCGTCACGATCGTCGACCAGCTGG
>SLIW01000437.1 GCA_007135435.1 Natronomonas sp. | reverse complement strand
CTTGTGCAAGATACTCCCCGTTCGTTCATCACTGCATACCTGTCAGTCTCTTTGGAGCATCGAGGCAATACCATGGTTTGCACTGCGTATCCCTCTCAGTGGAGCGCCTCGACACGTGTGAACCGCGTCGGTGGTGAACCGCCTCAGCTGTTCCCGACCCGGATCGCCTGTATCAACGAGTAGACGGGGACCCCGCGGACCTCCTCGACGCCCTGCTTGTCGACCAGGACGACGCAGGCGACGGCCTCGCCGCCTTTTTCGGCGATTGCATCGACGGTCTCGCGCATCGTCGTCCCGCTGGTGATCGTGTCGTCGACCACGTAGCACTCCCGGTCGCGGATGTCGGCGAAGTTCCGCGAGAAGGTCCCCTCGAGGTCCTCGATGTCGCCCTCCTCCCACTGGTGCTTGCGCGGCGCGTAGGCGGCGATGTCCGTGTCGAGCTCCCGGGCGACGACCGTCGCCAGCGGGGCGCCGGCCTTCTCGATGCCGACCGTGAGATCGACGTCCTCGCCCTCCTTCGACAGCAGGTCCGCCATCGCCATCCCGGCGTAGGCCAGCCGTGCGGAGTCGCGGCCGATGGCGCTCCAGTCGACGTGAACGTCGTGGGGCCCGCCGTTGTGGGAACTGTCGCCGGCGTCGCCGTCGCCTGGCGTCTGGCCCGACGTCGCCGCCCCGCTCCGCTCGACGAGCCAGCTCGCGGTCTCCCGGGAGACGTTCAGCTCGTCGGCGATCTCCCCGCGGGAGAAGCCGCGCCCGGCGAGCTCCCGCGCGCTCTCGATGAGGTCGTCGACGTTCTTCATACCGCGCCCTTCGGTGGCCCACCTGATAAAGAGCCTGCGATCGATCGCCGCCTTCCGGCCGCCGTCGTCCGCAGACCGTCGAATCAAAGGGCTATACGGCCCCGGGGTCCAATGGCGCCCATGGAACGATACGACCTCCTCTATCGCCTCTACGAGGAGTTCGACACGGCGACGCTGCGCGCCAACCAGGCGTTCGTGGACCTCTTCCCTCCGGTGGACTCCCGCGTCGCCCTGGAGCACTGGCAGGAGGCCAGCGACGAGCTCGCCGCCCGCAAGGACGAGATCCGGTCGGCGTTCCCCCGCGTCGGCGAGACCTTCGCCGACGTCGCCGCCTACGCGACACGAGAGCGCGCCTTCACGGCACTCGACCTCTATTACAAGTACGATCGGGGGGTCAACGTGCTCGTCCTGGACGTGGACGAGACGTTACGGACCGCGGGGACCACCGACAACGAGATCCCCCGCGAGACGCTCCACCTGCTGACGTGCTTCCACGAGGACGGCGTGCCGATCGTCATCTGCACGGGCCAGACCCTCGAGAACGTCAAGGGGTTCCTCGTGCAGGGGCTGGGCAACGAGGTCGTCCACTCCGGGGACCTGAGCGTCGTCTACGAGGCGGGCACCGGCGTGTTCACGCCCGGTCGGGGCACCGACACCAAGCAGCTCCTCTACGAGGAGCTCGACGACGAGATCCGGGAGGTCTTCGGCCGCGTGCGCTCGCGGGTGCTCCGCGACGCCCCCGAGGCCGTCCGGCAGGGGTGTCACCTCCAGGGCAACGAGTTCAACGTCACGCTGAAGCCGAACTTCGAGACGGGGAGCGAGCGCGCCTGGGAGGTCGTCGACGTGGGGCTCGTCCACCTGCTCGACCTGCTGGAGGCGAGCGTGGCGGCCGTGCTGGACGACCACGACGACGCGAGCGGCTACGCCCGCGCCTTCTACGCCGCCGAGGACCCGGAGATCCGTGCGGTGGTCGAGTCACTCGGCGAACAGCCCGACGTGGCCCGCGAGGACGTGCCGGCCGACCTCGCCGACCGGTTCGAGCGGATCGACGTCGCCTACTACGAGGCAGACGCCGCCGAGATCGGCTCGCGGGAGCTCAACAAGGTCGTCGGCGTCGAGCGCGCCCTGGAGGTCCTGGGCGTCGACGATCCCTTCGCGCTGGTGATGGGCGACTCCAAGAGCGACCTCCGGGTGATGCGGTGGGCGGAGGCGAACGACACCGGCGTCGCCGCCGCGCCGGACCACGCGTCCGAGGACGTCCTCGCCCACGTCCTCGACACCGACGAGCTCGTCTTCGACGCCGGCGACGCCGCGGCGATGCTCCGCGTCGCCTACGCCAATCGCCGGCTGGCGGGCCTCGACGGTCGGTGACGACGCCCCTGGTGGCCCGGAAAGAGTGATCCTCCATGGCTCGCCACGGCCCGCCACGGCCCGCCGCGGCCCGCTATGGCGATGGCGGCACGACGTTGGCCGGCGGCCCGTGACGGTGGTCACTCGCGAAAGGCGAAACGGATCGTGTCGCCGTTCCGGACGCGCGAACGGCCGGTGAGCGGTTCGTTCGCCCCGTCGGTGGACCTCGTCGCGACCACGTCGGAACGCAACCGGTCGCCCTCGAGCAGGGCGTACCGAACCGACGATCCGCGCTCGTCGGCCCACGCCGACACCACGTCCACCACGGTCCTCCCCTCGGCGAGGACGCGCCTCCGTCTCGCACCGGCGCGGGCGACCAGCGGGCCCTCGAGCACCACCTCGACGGACACGACGCTGTCGCCGGTCGAACCCCCAGGTTTCGTCTCGATGCTCATCGCCCGCGGTATTTGCTTTGCGTGCAAAAAGCTTACTCCGAACCTGCCGCCTTCCGACGGTGTGCTGGGTTTCGCCGGTCTGCAGCGTTCCGAGGGGCTGTCGCGTTTCGCCGGTCTGCAGCGTTCCGAGGGGCTGTCGCG
>SLIW01000507.1 GCA_007135435.1 Natronomonas sp. | reverse complement strand
GTCGGCAGGTACTCGCGGACACGCTCGGTGAAGTCGACGACCTCGTCGTGGTCGGGCATCGCGTCGCGGTCCAGGCGGCCCCGCGAGTGGCCGACGTGCATGTAGGCCTTCAGTTCGACGAAGTCGGCGTCAGCCCGGTCGAACATCGCGGCGTACCACTCGGGGTGGTGCATGTTGTGGCCCTTCACGAGCGTCGTCCGGAGGACCGTCCGGGTCTCGTCCTTCCCGGCGAGGACGTCGAGCGTGTCGATCAGCCGCTCCCAGGCGTCGTCCTCCATCGCGCCGACGACGTCGTCGAAGGTCTTCCGGTCCGCCGCGTCGACACTGACGTACAGCTGTGTCGGGTCGCACTCGGCGATGACCTCCGGGCGGGTGCCGTTCGAGACGAGGAAGGTCGTGATCCCGCGGTCGTGGAACGCCTCGATGAGCTCCGGGAGATAGGGGTAGAGGGTGGGTTCGCCGTCGAGGGAGATGGCGACGTGGCGGGGCTCCATCGCCTCGTCGAAGAGCCGGTCGGTCACCTGGTCGTTGCCGCCGAACCCCGAGAGCAGCGTGCGCTGGAGGTCGATCGACGCGTCGGCGACCGCCTCGGGGTCGTCCCACTCGACGTCCCCCAGCTCGTAGGCGTGGCCCGCGTGGTCGCGCCAGCAGAAGACGCAGCGCTCGTTGCACTTGACGACCGGCGTCATCTGGATGCAGCGGTGGGACTGGATTCCGTAGAAGGTGTTCTTGTAGCAGCGGCCCTCCCCACGCAGGGCGTTGGCCGTCCACCCGCAGGTCTGGGCGGCGGTGTGGTTGACGCTGTGGTAGTCCGGGTCGTCGACCTGCTTCGGCATACCCGGCGTTACGCGGGGAGCTCCCTAAATGGCGTGGTTCTGCGGGGTGGTTCTGCGGGGTGGTTCTGCGGGATAGTCCGGTCGGTCGCCTCAGCGGATTGATTCGGAACTGATCCGGGATCGGTTCGGTCACGCGCTCCACGGGTGTCCCGACGGAGTAGGTCCTCTGGCCCTGCTCGGCCGCCTCTTGGACGACCGCACGGCCGTTTATCCCTCCGCGGTCCGTACGCGACGGTACTGCATGCTCCAGCTGTACCAGACGGAAGGCTGTCCACACAGCAAGAAGGTACGCGAGACGCTCTCCGAACTCGGCGTGTCGTACGTGATACACAACCCCCGGCTCACCGGAGAGGAGGGCGGCGACGTGACGAACGGCCAGACCCACGAGGAGCTGACCGAGCTCGGTGGCGAGGATCAGATCCCATACCTGCGGGACACCAACCGTGGCGAGGCGCGCTACGAGAGCGACGACATCGTCGCGTACCTCGAGCACCACTACGGCTGACGCCGGCCCTACCAGAGCGCGACGCTCACTCCCGAACCGGCCGGGGGAGACGACCGGCGCGCCGCGGCCGGCGACCGCCCCTCGAGCCGAACCCGTTACCCCTTTAGCCGGCCCTCGGGAAGGGGTGGTATGTTCCTGCAGTTCCGCGAGTCGGTCGCCGGCGCGCTCGAGGCGGCCCTCGAGTCCCGCGACCTCCCGACCGACGACCTCGGCATCGAGGAGCCCCCCGAGGACGTCGACGCGGTGCTCGCCTCCAGCGTCGCCTTCCGGCTGGCCGGCGAGCTCGGCGCGCCGCCGCCGCAGGTCGCCGCCGACCTCGCGACCGACGTCGACGTCGACGACCGCGAGCTCGTCGACCACGTCGAGGCGACCGGCCCGTACCTCAACTTCGTCCCCTCGGAGTCGTACTTCCAGGGGACCCTCGAGGCCGGCCAGGATTCGGACTACGGCAGCCTCCCCGACCGCGACACGTCGGTGGTCGTCGAGCACACCTCCGCGAACCCGACCGGGCCCGTCCACGTCGGCAGGGCACGGAACCCCATCGTCGGCGACGCCGTCGCGAACCTCCTCGCGTACGCCGGCTACGACGTCGAGCGCCACTACTACGTCAACGACGCCGGCAGGCAGATGGCCGTGTTCACCTGGGCCTACGAGACCTTCGACGAGGACGACCTCGACGAGGCGCCCGCCCGCGACCGCATCGAGTACGACCTCGTCCGCTACTACCGGAAGGGCAACCGGTTCCTCGAGGAGGCCGACCCCGAGGAGGTCGCCGCGGCCGAGGACGAGATCCAGGCCATCATGCAGGGCCTCGAGGAGGGCGACGAGGAGGCCTTCGAGCGCGTCGGCGAGGTCGTCGACCAGGTGCTCTCGGGGATGCGGGCGTGTCTCGCCCGGCTACCCGCGGAGTTCGACGCGTTCGTCAAGGAGTCGCGGTTCATGCGCGACGGCTCGACCGACGAGCTGGTCGCGCGGCTCAAGGACCTCGACGGGGCCGTCTACGAGGACGACGCCTGGCAGCTCACCTTCGCGGACATCGACAAGAACCTCGTGTTCCTCCGGGCGGACGGGACCTCCCTCTACACGACGCGCGACCTGGCCCACCACGAGTGGAAGTTCGCCAACTACGACCGCGCCGTGACGGTCCTCGGCGAGGACCACAAGCTCCAGGCCGAGCAGCTCCGGCGGGCCCTCGAGCTGCTCGGCAACGACGTCGACCGGCTCGAGAACGTGATCTACTCCTACGTCAACCTCCCGGAGGGGAAGATGTCCACCCGCCGGGGCACCGGCGTCCAGCTCGACGACCTGCTCGACGAGGCGGTCGCCCGCGCCCGCGAGGAGGTCGAGGACCGCATCGAGGACCGTCTCCGTGACGACGTCCTCGACGAAGGGGACGTCGAGCGCAT
>SLIW01000132.1 GCA_007135435.1 Natronomonas sp. | reverse complement strand
GTCGTAGACGACGTCGACCAGGTGGGCGTTGTAGAAGACCCAGCCGACGAGCTCGTAGGTCGCCGCCTCGCCTTCGACTGTCTCGATGAACCGGTTCAGCGGCGACTCGCGGACGTCACGACCCGCCAGTATGTAGGTGAAGGCGTAGCCCAGGATCCAGGCGGCGATACCCGCGAGGGACCCCTCGACGACCGGCAGCTCGTCCGCGTCGACGTCGTGCGACATTGGCGTCCACCTGTCCGCAGTCGTCGAGAAAGAGTCTTGTGGCCCCGCCGAACACGGGTCGATCGCGCCACGTGGGTCGATTTTCGGTCGAACCCTACCTGATCGGCTTCGTTCCACGGGGAGGCTCTACACTCACGGGCGACTACGCTCGGGCGCCGATAACGAATGACGACCTCTAGCGATGATCGACGAGCGAAGATTCAACAATGACGACCAAATGGTGATGCCAATTGGGGAGTACCAATCGAGGAATACCAATTGGTGAATGCCAATCAAGAAAACCAACTGGCGAAGTCCAATCGCGATACACCAATTGGTGTACACTAATTGGCGAACACCAATCGGTGACGACCAAACCGTGGCGACCAAATCGTGACGACCCACGAGCGATACCTCATCGACGACGAACGTATATGCCGTTCGAGGCCGACACCGCCGGCAATGAGCGTGGATTCACTCACCCTCGAACGGGCGATCGACGTCGAGAACGTCAGAATCGACGTCGAGAACGTCAGAATCGACGACACGTCCGACGGGATCGACGGTGACCCCCACCCGGACGGCCTCGAGTACGTCCTGACGTTGCTCCGTGAGAGCGAGCTCCCGGTGGATGACGTCCGCTCGCGCCCGGACGCGTTCCACGTCGCCTTCCACGGCAGCGACCCCGTGGGGGTCGGAGGCGTCGAGGTATACGGCAGGCATGGACTCCTGCGGTCCGTCGCCGTCGAGCGCGAGGTCCGGGGCGAGGGCTTCGGCACGGCTCTCTGTGACGCCCTGGAGCGGCGGGCAGCGGACGCCGGCGTGGAGACGCTCTACCTACTCACCACGACCGCCGCCGAGTTCTTCGCGGGCCGGGGCTACCTCGAGACCGAACGGAGGGCCGTTCCGCCCGCGATCCAGCGGACGACCGAGTTCCGGGAGCTCTGTCCGGACTCGGCGACCTGCATGCGGAAGACGCTCTGAACGAGGGAACCGGGGTGAGGACCTCGCGCGGGCGGCGCTAGTCGCGCTACTCCAGGGTCGCCTCGGTGTCGACGCCGTAGACCCGGGATGGCGTCTCGACGTGTGCCCTCCGGAGGGCGTCGTCGTGGCCCTGCTCGGCGAGCCACCGCGTCCGCTTCGGCACGGTCCGGGGGCCCAGGACGGCCCCGGGGCGCTCGGGGTCGTCGATGAAGTCCGTCTCCACGAGGAAGGGCCAGTCGCCCTCGCAGGCCCGCTCCAGTTCGTCCCGGTCGGCGATCACGCTGGGGATCGGGCCCTCCAGGTACCCATCGGCGTAATGCTTGACGACCCGCTCTCGGGGCAACCCCTCGGCCTCCGCCCATTCGGCGACCTCGGTGAGGTCCTCGGCGTTCTCGGTGTGGAGCTGAACCGCACAACCCACCTCGGCGGCACGGGCGAAGGAGTGCCGCATGACCTCGTTGGAGGCGTCCCAGACGGCGTCGTCGACCTCGTAGTGCGGCCTGCCGGACTTGATCGCCAGCGCGGGCCCCTCCGCCACGTACGCAGCCGCGACGTCGATGCCGCGCTTCATCACTCCGGCGGCCTCCTCCGGCGTGTATCCCCGATCGATCAGCTGTGAGACGAGCGCCGGGTGGACGCCGAGGACGGGCCAGGCGCGACCGCGGAGGATCGCGTCGGCCTCGCGGGTGACCTCGACGGTGATGTCGAACGCCTCGCGGAACCCCTCCTCGCCGTCCACCTCGCCGACGAGGTGCCACGAGGGCTTGTTCAGCACGTTCAGGTGGGTGCCGCCGGCGTCGGCGAACGCCTCGGCCGCCTCGACGCCGCGGCCGTTCACGGGGTCGAGGTGGAGGTGGTTGTCGAGGACGGGACCGTCGTACATGTCCGCGGGTTCGTCCGGACCGGCCAAAAGCGGTGTGGAACGGGCCAGGCCAGTGGACTGGAAGGGGAGCCGACGTGCATCCGGCTCGCGAGCCGCCCCGTCAGATGATGTTCACCACGCCCACGCTCTCGCCCAGGAGCCAGAGGATGAATATGCCGTACAGCACCAGCATGGCGCCGGCCTCGGCGTCGGTGATCTCCATGCCGGTCCGCGCGAAGGCGAAGAGGACGACCGTCGCGAGGACCAGGAACGCCATCATCGGGACGGCGGCGGCGAAGGAGACGGGCGTCGCCCCGGCGATCAACACGCCGGCGGGGATGGCGACCAGTAGATCGAAGACGTTGCTCCCGAGGACGTTCCCGAGCGAGACGGCGGGCTCGTCGATCCTGGCGGCCGCGAGGCTGATGAGCGCGTCGGGGAGGCTCGTCGCCGCGGCGATGACGGTCAGCCCCCACAGGAACGAGGGCGTCTCGAAGATGTCGCCGAGCCCGATGGCGGCGTACACGAGCGCCTCGACCCCCACGATGATCAGCGCCACGCCCCCGATGAGCAGGCCCCACTGAACGAGCAGCGACCCGCGGGGGATCTCCACTGACTTGACCGACGACTCGGTGACGTCTAGGTACTGGACGAAGACGTAGAGGCCGTAGAGCGCGAGCAGCGACAGGGCCAGGGGCCGG
>SLIW01000056.1 GCA_007135435.1 Natronomonas sp. | reverse complement strand
GGAGCGGATCTTGAGTCCGCCGCCGTTTCCAGGCTTGGCTACCCTCGCGCATCACGACGTCGGCGAGGAGGCCGGTAAAGCGTTGCGGGTCGTCCGAGAGAGCAAGGCACTTGCGTCCACCGCGAGATGGTCGCACATGGAGCGCCTGCTCGCGGTTGTGATCAGCCTGACGGCAGGTGCAATTCTCCTCTGGGCGGTCATGATCGGCGTACTCTGGCCGATCCACCTCCTCACCCTCCTGGCTGGCTACGTACTCGTCATCGTCGCGGGCGTCGCGCTCGTCCGCACCGGCCGGATTCCACGGACGTCTGACGGCCTGGCCCTGGCTGGTGCCGTGGCGATCGTGATCGCACTCCCGCTCGCCCTCTGGATCGGGGTCGTCGGTTCCACTCCCCTGTACCGGCTCCCCCACGTCGGACGGCTGGTCGGACAGTGGGCCCTCCCCGTCGCGTTGACGGTCCCGTTCGGTATCCTCCCCGGCCGTAGACAGCGGATCGGGCTCGCCGTCGCCCACGCGATCGCTGTGCTCGCGTTGGCCCTCACCGGAGCGCTCCTGCTGAGCGCGGTGATGACCCCGTGGTTCGGCCTCGGCGGACTGCTGTTGCCGCACTACGCGCTCGGGGTCGTCGCCGGGTACCCTGCCGTGGTCCTCCTGGTCTACCGCGAGTCGGTCGAAAGCGGTCTACAGAAGGTGTTCCAGAACGGAGGGTAGAGACGACGATGGCCACCGCACCGTTCCTCGTCGACGACGACGGCGAGTGGCGACTCGACGTCTCACTGGGCGCCGGCGGTCGGGCCAGGGTCCCGCTCTCGGACCGTGCCGAGGCCCTGCTCGTCGACGACCTCGGGTACGGCAACCGCGACGTCGTGCCGTGGGTGACGACGCGGGCCCTCGTGCTCGCCGGCGGCGCCGCCCCCGACGACGGCCGGACCGATGCCCGCGATCTCTCCTGGGCGGTGACGGGCGCCGACGGCGGGCGTCGGGCCACTGACGAGGAGCTCGAGCGCGTCGCCGGCTACCTCCGACGGATCGAGTTCGACGAGCGAAGCCTCGAGACCGCCCGGGAGCTCGTCCGCACCACGCGGCTCTCGGCGTTCGTCTCCCCCGAGGAGCTCACCGGGAGGACCGACCGGATGACCGGCCTCCGCGACATCGCGAGGGATCTCTGAGACGGGCCGACCACGCGACACATGGACACTGACCGATGGACGACCACACGCGCGACCCGAGCGTCGATCCGCCGCGACCGGGCTGGGACCGGACGCCGACCGGGTGGAACCCGGAAACCGGAGAATGGGACCACGCGACTCTTCGCCGGGCCGTGGTCCACGGCGTCCGCCTCTACAACTCCGGCGCGTTCCACGAATCGCACGACTGCTTCGAATCGGAGTGGTACAACTACGGGAGCGGAACCACCGAAAGCGCCTTCGCTCACGGGATGGTGCAGGTCGCGGCGGGCGCGTACAAGCACTTCGACTTCGAGAACGACGACGGTATGCGGAGCCTCTTCGAGACGGCGTTACAGTATCTCCACGGCGTCCCGAACGACTACTACGGGGTCGACGTTCTCGACGTGCGAACCACGCTCACGAACGCGCTCGACGATCCAACCGTGCTGGACGGGTGGCAGATCGAACTCGACGGGAGGCGACCGAAAGCGGGACCGGAGGAGTACGAACATGCCGAACGCCTCGAATGAGGACATACGTCTCTGAGTGCATTCGTCTCTGAGTGCATTCGTCTCTGAGTGCATTCGTCTCTGGGGGCATTCGTCCCTGAGGGCGTTCGGCTCCGTTAGAATCCTCTGCGGTCGATACGAACCGAGTGCTGGATGCAGCGTGTCGCGTCAGTACCACCTGCACCCGTCCTCGAAGTTGTTACTCTTCCGGAGCCCCATCCCCTGGCTCAGAATCCAGCCGCTGGAGAACGAGACGCCCACTGCCGTGGAGGAGGATCTCGTATCCCCGGACCCGGAGGGCGACCGTCGGACCGGACCGGCCAGTCCCCGACCGGAGCAGTGAATCGAGGGCCTCGAGATCGACGGTCGTACCGAGTGGCTCCATATCTAGTGGCTCGATCTCTTCGACAGCTGCAATGGCCTCCACGACTGCAATGCCCGGACTCACCGTCTCGAAATCGTACGTGGCGTGATAGAGATCCTCCCCGGGGTCATCGTCGACCGTAACGTCACTTCCATTCGTATCCATGGCTCAGGAGCTGGACCGCATCGTCTACGCAGGGTGGCCGATAACCGGGGTGAACGTCGTCTCTCCGTCGTCCCGAACGGTCACGCGGAAGCCCTGCCACTGGAACTCCAGTTCCGCCCCGTGCGACCGGCCAGAGATGTGTTCCTGGAGTTCGTCAGGATCGACGGCACGAGCGAGCGGGGGCATCTCGGTCGGGTCGTCTTCCGTAAGGGAACTCAGGGAGAGCACGATGGACGTGGAGATCGGCCAGGAAGCGTCGAGATCGTGGGACAGGTGGTACGTCCCAGCATCGGGATCGAACCGCGGCCGAATGGCGTACTCGTATGTGGGAGCCATGGTGGAACTACGAGTCGATTCTGGCCGGCATCGTATTTAGGTACACCGTCCCACGGGTCGTAACCATCCCACCGGCGGCCCCGGTGTCATCGACTGGTGCGTGTCCGACAGGCGACCGGTTTCTCACTCGTGGAATCCTTCCCGTTCGTGGGAGGTGACTCGCTGGTGGAACACGGATGCGCGGGGACGGTACGGACCCGACGGCCGGGTT
>SLIW01000136.1 GCA_007135435.1 Natronomonas sp. | reverse complement strand
TCCGTCGAGTACGCGGCGGAGCACATCCCGAACGCTCGATTCGAACTCTTCGAGGAGAGCGGGCATTGCCTCACCATCGAAGAACCAGAGAAGTTCAACCGGGTGGTGAGCGACTTCGTTGAATCGCTATGAACGAGACGCACCGTTGCAGCTGCCCTGGACTGAAACTTCCTCGGTGTCCTGGTGAGACACCCACATGGCGTCATCTGCAGAATAGTTGCAGACGGCCGATAGGATACGTGATTCGAGACTGGACGCGAGCGAGACGCGCCCTGTCTCGCACAGTCGTTCTACTGGGGTACGGATAGGAAAAGGGCGAGTGTATGGAACAGGTTCCTGACGGCTGTTGGTCCCCATGGCAACCGGTTCTCGCTCGGGTATAAACCCACCCAATACACCCGCAAGTATCGGTATGGAGCCGTCCACGTAACGAGTCCATGTATGTCGGAACACACGAGGACCGTCAGCGAAACGGAACCACGGAGCACCGAACGCACGAGACGAAACGACCGGGGCGCCGCCCGACTCAGGTGGGGCGTCCACCTGATCACCGTCGCTGGACTCGCCTACGTCGTCCACGGGATCGGGTTCATCTACCGGACGTACTTCACCGACGGGTTCGAACTCGGGGTCGACGAACTCGACGGCGGGACGGCGGCCGACCTCGCCGCGACCCACCCAGAGGTCGCCTCCTACATCGCCCACGTCCACGTCAGCTTCGCCGGCCTCATGATCGCCGTCGGAGTCGGCCTGGTCGCCCTCGCCCGATACGGCATCCGACGCGGCCACCGGTGGGCGTGGGCGACAGCGCTGGGTATCCCGCTGCTGTTCGGCGCGTTCACGATCCCGGTGCACGGGAGCGTGCACTTCGACTTCGACTTCCTGCTGCACCTCGGTCCCGCCGGCGTCGGCCTGGTTATCCTCCTCGT
The DNA here is from genome assembly GCA_007135435.1 of Natronomonas sp. GTDB lineage: Archaea > Halobacteriota > Halobacteria > Halobacteriales > Haloarculaceae > Natronomonas. The sequence continues at coordinate 1,827 of SLIW01000136.1, read as the reverse complement.
CGGTGGCGTGCTGGCACATTACGGCCTGCGATCGAGCGAGACGGCAGCCAATACGAGGGAGGTAGCCGATGTCACTGGAGACTGAGGCGGAGGTCCGAGAGGTCTGGTCCAGCGGCTCGTACGCTCAGATCGCGCCCAACTACCTGCCGATGGCGGGCCAGCTCGTCGACCGCACCGATGTAGGATCGGGCGATGACGTCCTGGACGTGGGGTGTGGGACCGGCAGCGTGGCCATCTCGGCCGCCCGGCGCGACGCCGACGTCGTGGGACTCGACATCACCCCGTCGATGCTCGATCGGGCGGCGGAGAACGCTGCGCTGGCCGGGACGACCGACATCGAGTGGCGCGAGGGAGCGGCGACGAACCTCCCGTTCGGCGACGACTCGTTCAACGTGACGCTCTCATCGCTCGGACACATGTACGGCGATCCGCCGGACGCCACCAAGCGGGAACTCCACCGCGTCACGAGACCGGGTGGCCGGGTCGCGTTCACGTCGTGGACGCCGACCAGCCTCTATCCAGCCCTCGGAGGGATCCTCGCGACCCGCCTGTCCGCCGGCGACATGCCGGCGTTCTCCGAACCGCCGTTCATGTGGGGCGACCGTGACACGGTGGAACGGCGGTTGGACGACGGGTTCGAGGACGTGCAGTTCGACCGCGAGTGCCTCTCGTATCCGGCGCTGTCTCCGGCACACTTCTGGGAGGGGCTGGTCGAGACCTCCGGGATGTTCGCGACCTTCCTCGAGAAGGTGGACGATCGAGGCGGCCTCCGCGAGCCGATGCTGGACCGGATCGACGCCGATTTCGATCCGGTAGAGAACGCGGTCGAACTGGAGTACCTGCTCACGAGTGCAACGGTCACCGAATCCGACCGCTGAGCGACCAGCCAGACGTACTCACGAGGGTTATCACGGGGACGGCCGGTCCGAAACAATTATATTAGCGTGTTCTAATATTAGCAATAGCGAATATGGCTTCACAGCGAACAGAGGGCGACCGGCACCGACCCGCAACGGGGAAATCGAGCTGCGAGTGCGTGGCCGACCATCCGTTGACCGAGGACCAGCTCGCCGCCGACGTCCAGACGCTCGCCGCGGCGGGGAGCGAGACGCGGTACGAGGCGCTGCGGCTCATCGCAGGGGCAGAATCCGGCGTCTGCGTCTGCGAGCTGGAACCTGCCCTCGGGGTGAGCCAGGGCGCGGTCAGCCAGGCGCTCTCCCGGCTGTACGCGGCGGGTCTGGTCCGGCGGCGCAAGGAGGGACGGTGGAGGTACTACACCGTGACGCCACGGGCTGAACGCCTGCTCGCGGTCATGGACGAGACGAGGGCCCTCGACGATGAGTGAAGACGTCTCGACACCGGATGACGATGGCCGGGAGCTCGGTTCAGCCGATCGCCGCCGAATCGTCCGGGAGCGCTACGCCGACATCGCCACGGGGGAATCCGATGGCTGCGCTCCGGCCGAGTCGACCAGTTGTTGTAGCAGTGAATCCGGGGCATCCCTTTCTTCCGACTACGAGTGGAATTATCATGCCACAGACAATGTAAAAAGGGTACTGGGCTCCTATCAGGACAGGTCGCCAATGAATTTATTGATTTACTTTCAGGCGATTGGGTTCAGGCATGTAGGCACATCACCGGACTTGGCCAGGGTATGGATGCTGGAAAATATGCTGCATGGTGCCCCTTTGGGTTTTGTGGTCATTGGGCCCCTTTTTGACTATGAGGAGAGGGCATTTATCCCCTATCTGGAGGACTATTATGGTTTCCATAAGCAGCATGAAAACTTGTTTACCAATCTGGAATCCAGCAGTAAGTTAGCCCTGA
>SLIW01000391.1 GCA_007135435.1 Natronomonas sp. | reverse complement strand
GTCCTCCCGCTTCGGGATGCGGTTCGCGCCGTATGCCGCCCCGGAGGAGATGGAGACGTAGGCGTCGACCTCGGCGAAGATATCGGTCGCCGTGTGGACGTCCCGCGGGTAGTACGCCACGCAGTCGACGACGACGTCCGGTCCGGGTTCGAGGTCGAGGGCTGCCCGGCGGAGGTCGGCGTCCTCGGTGCGGTCGCCCTCGACGTGCGCGACCCGGTCGTCGTCGGCGAACGGGTTCTCCCGGTTGCCGCGGTTGAAGATGGTCACGTCGTACCCGCTAGCGAGGAGCTCCTCGACGGTGTGGCGGCCGATGAACCGGGTGCCGCCGATGACGAACGCGTGGTCGGACATGGTCGTGCTGGGTGGCGAGTCGCGAAAAAGGATGGCGGTTCGGCGATCGGGGCTCCCCGTCCTCGCCTCGGCCGTCGATCGACGGCCACGCGATGGAGGCTTTTTCACCGGCGCGGCCCACCTCGGACCATGTCCGACGAGCTCGACGAGACGGTCGACGCCTTCCTCCGCCGGGCCGACGCGGTGCTCGACGAGTACGACGCGGGGTACGTGGACGCCGACGCCGCCCTCCGCCAGCTCCGCGGTCACCTCGAGGAGCTGCGCGAGGACGCGGCCGGAGGGGACGAGGCTTGACTGGTCAGGATCTCCCCTTCAGGGACGCCCGACGGGAGGGCCACATCCACCAGAGTTAACCCCGTTCCCGACGCGCCCTCGTCCATGACGGAGTTCTCGTCGCGGGTCGAGCGCGTCTCGATCAGTGGCATCCGCGAGGTGTTCGAGGCGGCCGGCGCCGACGCCATCAACCTCGGCCTCGGCCAGCCCGACTTCCCGACGCCGGAGAACGCCCGACGGGCGGCCATCGAGGCCATCGAGGCGGGCGACACCGACGCCTACACCTCGAACAAGGGGATCGAGTCTCTCCGGGAGGCCATCGCCGCCAAGCACGACCGGGACAACGACCTCGCGGTCGATCCCGGGGACGTCATCGCGACCGCCGGGGGGAGCGAGGCGCTGCACATCGCCATCGAGGCCCACGTCGAGGCCGGCCAGGAGGTGATCCACCCGGACCCCGGCTTCGTCTCCTACGAGGCGCTGACCCACATCGCCGGCGGCCTCCCCAAGCCCGTGGACCTCCGCGAGGACCTCACGATGGACCCCGCGGCGGTCGAGGAGGCGATCACCGACGACACGGCGGCGTTCGTCGTCAACAGCCCCGCCAACCCCACGGGCGCCGTCCAGTCGGCCGACGACATCAGGGAGTTCGCCCGTATCGCCGACGAGCACGACGTCCTGTGCATCTCGGACGAGGTCTACGAGCCGTTCGTCTTCGACGGCGAGCACCACTCGCCCGCCACCTACGCCGAGTCGGACAACGTCGTGCTGATCAACGCCGCCTCGAAGGCGTACTCGATGACCGGCTGGCGCCTCGGCTGGGTCGTGGCCGAGAACGATCGGATCGAGCGCATGCTCCGGGTCCACCAGTACGCGCAGGCGTGCGCCTCCGCACCGGCGCAGTACGCCGCCGAGGCGGCCCTCACCGGCCCCCAGGACCACGTCGCGGAGATGCGCGACGCGTTCGAGGAGCGCCGGGACGTCCTCCTCGAGGGCCTCGAGGACATGGGCCTGCAGGTCCCGACCCCGGAGGGGGCCTTCTACGCGATGCCGCGCGTCCCGGAGGGCTGGACGGACGCCGTCATCGACCGCGGCGTCATCGTCGTCCCGGGCGAGGCCTTCGGCGCCAACGGGGAGGGCCACGCCCGCATCTCGTACGCGGTCGACGTCGAGACGCTGAAGGAGGCCCTCGAGGTCATGCGCGAGGCGACGAACGCGGTCCGATGACGCCCCGTCTCCGGCCGATTTAACACCACGCCACGAGACCCCACGGGCATGGGCGAACTCATCGTCCTGAACAAGGACGCCGACACGGTCTGGTACGTCGACGCTGACACCGGCGAGCGGCTCGCCAGCGTCGAGACGGACTTCAACCCCCACGAGGTGGCCGTCTCGCCCGACGGCGAGACCGCGTACGTCACCTGCTCGCTGGGGAACTCGCTGTTGTTCCTCGACAACGAGACCCGCGAGGTCCGCGATCGGTTCGAGCACGAGGGGTTCGACTTCCCCCACGGGCTGGCCGTCCGCGAGTCCGCCGGCGAGCTGTGGCTCGTCTCCACCTACAGCAGCCGGGTGTACGTCTTCGACCTGGAGACCGAGGCGCTCCTGGAGACGTTCCCGACCGATCGCGACAAGAGCCACATGGTCGCCCTCTCACCCGACGAGGAGCGGGCGTACATCGCGAACATCGGCTCCGACGACGTCACGGTCGTCGACTGCGACGACCGGGAGATCGTGGGCAACCCGGAGGTCGGCGAGGGACCGGAGGGCATCTGCGTCCACCCCGAGGGCGGGCTGCTCGTGGCGAACCAGGAGGACGCCCGCCTCTCGGTCCTGGACCCCGAGACGCTCGAGGACCGGGGGATGGCGCTCCTGGGGACGACGCCCATCCGGGTGGTGGCCTCGCCGGACGGCCGACACGTCCTCGTGCCGAACCGCGAGAGCAACGACGTGAGCGTGATCGACACCCGGCACGTCCGCGACGACGAGGTCCGCCCGTGGGAGATCGCCCGGATCCCCGTGGGCATCTGGCCGGGCGGCACGGTCTTCGAGCCGTCGGGCGACCGCGCCTTCGTGGCCAACAACAAGACCAACGATATCTCGGTTCTCGACGTGGACGCTCGCGAGGAGGTCG
>SLIW01000059.1 GCA_007135435.1 Natronomonas sp. | reverse complement strand
GTCCGCGAGAACGCCGTCGAGGCCGCCTGGGAGGCGATCGTCGACGAGCGCGCGGCGGACTGCTACGCGCTCGTCGACGAGGCGACGACGAACCGGAAGGACGACGCCGTCGTGGAGGGGCTCGCCGGCCGGCTGGCAGACAAGTTCGAGGCCCAGGACGACTGGCGCAACCGCGTCACGCGCGACCGCCTCGCGTCGTTCGTCGACCGCGCCGCCGACGCCACCGAGGAGTACGACGACGCGACGTTCGGCGAGACCGCCCGCGAGAACGTCGTCGACGCGTTCTGGGACCGGGCGGTGACCGTCCCGGACGACGTCCCGAAGGTCTCGCGGGTCGCCGACGACCGCGACACCGCCGCCCAGTTGCTCGAGGCGATGCGCGAGACGGACATCCTCGCCCCGCCGACCGACTGCCTGGCGCCGATCGCGGAGGACCTCGTCCTGGCCGGCCTCGAGAAGGAGTACGACGCGGACTTCTACGCGGCCGCGACCCGCGACGCGCAGGTCCACGGGGGCGACCCGTTCGTCGTCGAGGCCGGCGTCGCCTACGGAGGCGAGCTCGAGGAGGCGAGCCAGGTGGAGATCCTCCGGTTCGCCAACCGCGTCCCGCTGGTCTACCAGCGCGGCGCCTGCGCGACCGTGGACGTGGTCAAGCGGATCAACTGGCGGAACTACGGGCTCGACCAGCCCGGGGGCAGCGGGATGCCGAACGGCCCGGCCGTGCTCCTGGTCCACGTCGCCTCCACGAACGTCCCGTTCACGAGCGAGTCGAAGGACGCCGTCGCGAACATCCCCGAGATCGAGGACGAGATCGAGCTCGCGCTCCGCGAGGCGGCCCGCGAGCTCAAGTCCTACCTCAACAAGCGCCGCTCGCTCGAGAAGCGGCGCCGCAAGCAGAACGTCATCGCCGAGATCCTCCCGCAGATGGCCGAGAAGCTCGCGGAGGTGACCGACCGCGAGCCGCTCGACATCGACGACTCGCTGGCCCGCATCATGAACAACGTCCTCGTCGAGCGGTCGGTGAACGGCTCGACCGTCGAGCTGTCGGTCCACAACTTTGGGGACGCGAACGTCGCCCCCGAGCTCACCGAGATCGTCACGGCCGACCCCGGCGAGCCCGACGGGGCGACCGTCGTCGAGATGGACGGCGAGTGGTTCGTGAAGTGGTCGCCCACCGTCGCGGGCGGCGAGTCGGCCACCCTGTCCTACGACATCGACGGCGCCGACGCCGACTTCGACGTCTCGGTCGAGGGCGTCGACGCCGAGAAGCTGACCGTCAACGCATGACCGGAACCGGAGAGCCCACCAGACACCAATGATGATAGCAGATCCCGAACACCGACCATGAGCGCCGATCCCGACACCGACGCCGACGTCACGGACGAACTCGCCCGCGAGCGGCTCATCGACCTCGCGGCGGAGTTCTACGACCAGTTCGCCGAGGGGGACGTCCCGCGGATGCGGATCCCCACCCGGACGAAGAGCAACATCGTCTTCGACGAGGAGAAGAACGTCTGGGTCTACGGCGACCGCCACTCGACGCGGTCGGCCAACAGCGTCCGCGGCGCCCAGAAGCTCCTGAAGGCGGTCTACACGATCGAGTTCCTGGCCAACCAGCTCGAGGAGGATCGCTCGTCGACCCTCCGTGAGCTCTACTACCTCTCGGAGTCGTGGGACGAGGAACGCGCGCAGTTCTCCGACCAGGACGAGTCGAACCAGCTCGTCGAGGACCTCGAGATCGTCTCGACGGTCACCCGCGAGGACTTCCACATGCGGCCCGAGGAGTCCGGTGCGACCGTGATGGGCCCGCTACACATCCGCGAGCAGACCCGCCGCGGCGAGCGAGAGATCCACTGCCAGGAGGATGTCGGCGAGGGCGGCTACCAGATCCCGAACAACCCCGACACGATCGAGTTCCTCGACAACGACGCCGACTTCGTGCTCTGTGTGGAGACCGGCGGGATGCGCGACCGGCTCGTCGAGAACGGTTTCGACGAGGAGTACAACGTCGTGGTCGTCCACCTGAAGGGCCAGCCGGCGCGGGCGACCCGCCGGCTGACGCGCCGGCTGCACGACGAGCTCGACCTCCCGGTGGTGGTCTTCTGCGACGGCGACCCGTGGTCCTACCGGATCTACGCGTCGGTCGCCTACGGCTCGATCAAGTCCGCCCACCTCTCGGAGTACCTGGCCACGCCCGCGGCGGAGTACGTCGGCATCCAGCCCGAGGACATCGTCGAGTACGACCTCCCGACCGATCCGCTGTCCGACTCGGACGTCAACGCCCTCGAGAGCGAGCTCGAGGACCCGAGATTCCAGGACGACTACTGGACCGAGCAGATCGAGCTCCAGCTCGACATCGAGAAGAAGGCCGAACAGCAGGCGCTCGCGAGTCGCGGGCTCGACTTCGTCACCGACACCTACCTCCCCGAGCGGCTCACCGAGATGGGCGTCATCTGACGGTCGGATCACCTCGTTCAGGCCCCACCGGTTAGCCCATCTCGTTCAGCCCACAACGGTCGGCCTACCTCGTTCAGCCCCCCAGTCGGCCCAACTCATTCAGTCCCCCAGTCGGCCCAACTCGTCAGGACCTCACGCTCGGGAGACCCCCTTCAGCCCTCCTCACTCAGGCCATCTCGTACTGGGCCTGCACGCTGACGGTGACGGTCACGTCGCCGGGTTCCATCGTCGTTCCGGACTCCTGCTGTGGGGTGGGCGTCCCGGCCGGCGCGTCGTCGGCGACAGGGGCTTCGCGGCGGACGG
>SLIW01000224.1 GCA_007135435.1 Natronomonas sp. | reverse complement strand
GACTGCCGCCTCGATCGACGAGCGCAGTTCGTCGTCGATCTCGTCGTTCTCCTCGAGCAAGGTCTCCGCGCGCTGGATCGTCGCCTCGGCCGTGTTCCGGGCTTCGATCCGCTCGCGGCGCCGCTGGTCCTCCTCGGCGTGCTCCTCCGCCTCCTCCTGCATCCGCTCGATGTCCTCGTCGGAGAGACCGACGCCGCCCTCGATGGTGATGTCCTCGGCGTTGCCCGAGCCCTGGTCCTCGGCGGAGACGTTGACGATGCCGTTCTCGTCGATGTCGAAGGCCACCTCGATCTGGGGCATCCCGGCGGGCGCCGGCGGGATGCCGGCGAGCTGGAAGGCGCCGAGCAGCTCGTTCTCCTCGGCGATCTCGCGTTCGCCCTGGAAGACCCGGATGGTGACGGCGGTCTGGTTGTCCGCCGCCGTCGTGAACACCTTCGAGGCCTCCGTCGGGATGGTGGTGTTCCGGTCGATGAGCCGCTCGAAGAGGCCGCCCTTGACCTCGATGCCCAGCGACAGGGGCGTCACGTCCAGGAGGACGATGTCGTCGACGTCGCCGGCCAGGACGCCGCCCTGGATGGCCGCGCCCAGGGCGACCGCCTCGTCGGGGTTCACGTTCTTCTTCGGCGCCTGGCCCGTCAGGTCCTCGACCTTCTCCTGGACCACCGGCATCCGGGTCGAGCCGCCGACGAGGATGACCTCGTCGATGTCGCCCTTCCCGTAGCCCGCGTCCTCGAGCGCCTGCTCGGTCGGGCCGACGGTCCGCTCGAGGAGGTCGCTCGTGAGCGACTCGAACTTCGCCCGCGAGAGCGTCTCCTCGAGGTTCAGCGGCCCCTCGTCGGTGGCCGCGATGAACGGCAGGTTGATCGTGGTCTCCTTGCGCGAGGAGAGCTCGATCTTCGCCTCCTCGGCGGCGTCCTTGAGCCGCTGGAGCGCCTGGCGGTCCTCCCGGAGGTCGATGCCGTGTTCGTCCTCGAAGCCGTCGGCGAGCCAGTCGATGATGGCCTCGTCCCAGTCGTCGCCGCCGAGGTCGTTGTCGCCGTTGGTCGCGACGACTTCGTAGACGCCCCCGCCGAGGTCGAGGATCGAGACGTCGAAGGTGCCCCCACCGAGGTCGAACACGAGTACGGTCTGGTCTGACTCGTCGTCGAGCCCGTAGGCCATCGCCGCCGCGGTCGGCTCGTTGACGATGCGCTCGACCTCGAAGCCGGCGATCTCGCCGGCGTCCTTGGTCGCCTGTCGCTGGCGGTCGTTGAAGTACGCCGGGACGGTGATGACCGCCTTCTCCACCTCGTCGCCGAGGTAGTCCTCGGCGTCGCGCTTGATCTTCTGGAGGATCATCGCCGAGACCTGCTCCGGCGTGTACTCCTCGCCGGCCAGCTCGACGTGGTAGTCCTCCTCGCCCATGTGGCGCTTGATCGAGTGGACGGTGTCGTCGGGGTTCTGGACCGCCTGGTTCTTGGCGGGCTTGCCCACGAGCCGCTCGCCGTCGTCGGTGAACGCGACGACCGAGGGCGTCGTCCGGTCGCCCTCGCCGTTGACGATGATCTCGGGGTCGCCACCTTCCATCACCGCGAACGCGGAGTTGGTGGTACCGAGGTCGATACCGAGGATCTTGTTGCTCGCCATCTTGTCCGTAGGTATCGGACTGACCCGGTTAAAAGTTGCTAGACGAGCCGACGCGGATCCTCGGAGAACGCCCCCGCTGCCCGTGATTTCGTCGGCGTGAGCCCGGGAGAACCGCTAGATATAAACAGAAGTGCAATACAGGCGGGAGTTACTGAAACACCGTCAAATTCCACTGAACACCGTGAAAAACCGGTCGATGGCAGCAGTTGGATTGGTCGGTGGGCACGGCCCGATCCCCGCTCGGCTCCCCTCGCCCGGGTGACGTTCTACAGGTGGCTGGATGGGATCTGGTAGCTACCCTCGGTCCGACCCTCCATCGGATCTCGGAGGTGTTCTGCGACCGACCCTCAGAGTGAACCGCGTCACGTCGAACGGAAACGCGTCGCGTCGAACGGAAACGCGTCGCGTCGAACGGAAACGCGTCGCGTCGAACGGAGATGGTCGGGGCAGCTACGCCCGTGAAGGCGACGCCGTGGTTGCGGCACGTTCAGAAACGTTGATGGGTCTCGGGCCGGCTACTCGCCACATGGTCGTGTCAGTCACCGCGGTGGCGATCCTCGGCATCATCGCGACTGCGCTCATGGTCGTCGGGATGCTGGCGCTGGTGTTCATCACGCTTCGGGACGAACACCACGCGCCCAACACCGTGACGGAGGCGGCGTCGGACGTCGCCGAAACTGCGACGGAGGAAGTGGAGTCGGCGGCCGACGACGTCGCGGACGCAGTCGGCGATTCGGACGACGCCGACGCGGGGACGGACGCGGAGGGATCGGACGCGGAGGTGTCGGACGCCGGGACCGAGCCGGACCAGCCCGCGGAGACGGACGACGGCGTCGAGCCGTCAGCGACCGACACGGACGCCTCCGGTGGTCCCTAGACCGGCATCGCCACAACCGGCAAGACGACCGCGGTCCGAAACCGGACGCGTCCGGAGCGACCGTCAGGCTCGTCCGCCTGCGGAGTCCTCGTCTTCACCTGGTCCGCCGTCGCCGGTCTCTTCTTCGGTGGTCTGCTCTCCGCCGGTCTCTCCCTCATCGTTGCTCTGGTCGGCGGTTCCGTCATCGGCACTCTCGTCGGCGGTTCCGTCATCGGCGCCGTCCTCGGGCCCTTCCCCGTCGTCCCCGTCGCCCTCGCTGACGGT
>SLIW01000233.1 GCA_007135435.1 Natronomonas sp. | reverse complement strand
CGCGGGGTTCGTCCGGTGCCGTGGCTCCCTCATCCGCCGGCGGCTCGGCCGCCTCGCCCTCGACGTCGAAGGTGATGATGACCTCGCCGACCGGGACCAGCTCGCCCTCCTCGGCGAGGATCTCCCTGACCGTCCCGTTCACCGGCGAGGGGACCTCCACGACCGCCTTGTCCGTCTCGACCTCGGCGACGGGCTGGTCCTCCTGGACGGTGTCGCCGACCTCGACGAGCCAGCGGACGATCTCGGCCTCGGTCAGCCCCTCGCCGACGTCGGGGAGTTTGAACTCTCGGACCATGGCGGGTCAGGCCTCGTGGGTCTCGCGGATGGCGTCCGCGATGCGGGCGTCCTCGGGCATGTAGTAGTCCTCCAGGGCGTACAGCGGGTAGGGGACGTCGAAGCCGGTCACCCGCCGGATTGGCGCCTCCTGGTAGTAGAGGGCCTCCTCCTGGATCGTCGCGGTGATCTCGCCGGCGAGGCCGCCGGTCTTCGGCGCCTCGTGGACGACCACGGCCCGCCCCGTCTTCTTGAACGACTCGACGATCGTCTCGGTGTCCATCGGCTTCATCGTCCGGACGTCGATCACCTCGGTCTCGATCCCCTCCTCCGTGGCCAGGGTCTCGGCCGCCTCGATGGTCGGGCGCGTCATCGCGCCCCAGGTGAACACCGACACGTCCGTACCCTCCCGGCGGACGGCCGCCTCGCCGAGCTCGACGGTGTAGGGCTCGTCGGGAACGGCCTCGCGGAACGCCCGGTAGATGAGCTTCGGCTCGAGGAAGACGACCGGGTCGGGGTCGCGGATCGAGGCGGCGAGGAGGCCCTTCGCGTCGTACGGCGTCGACGGGATGACCACCTTCAGGCCGGCCTCGTGGGTGTAGAAGGCCTCCTTGGACTCCGAGTGGTGCTCCGGCGCGCGGATGCCGCCGCCGTAGGGTGCCCGCACCACCATCGGACAGGTGAACCGCCCGCGCGAGCGGGTCCGCAGGCGGGCGGCGTGGGAGACGATCTGGTCGAACCCCGGGTACATGAACCCGGAGAACTGGATCTCGGCGACCGGGCGCAGCCCGTAGGCGGCCATGCCGATCGCCGAGCCGACGATGCCCGCCTCCGCCAGCGGCGTGTCGATGACCCGGTCCTCGCCGAACTCGTCGAAGAGGCCCTCCGTGGCGCGGAAGACGCCGCCGTTCTTGCCGACGTCCTCGCCGAGGACGATCACGTCGTCGTCGCGGCGCATCTCGTCGCGCAGTCCGTCGCGGACGGCCTGTACCAGGGTCAGGTTCTGGGTCTCGGTCTCCTGCTGTTGGGTGCTCATGGTGATGCGGTGTCCTCCTGTCGGATGCTCATTCGAGGAGCTCCTCGTCGCCGTGTCGCTCGCGCAGCCGCTCGAGGTACTCTCGCTGTTCCTCGATGCGCGCGGTCGGTTCCTCGTAGACGTGGTCGAACATGCTCGCCGGGTCGGGCCGCTCGATGCCCTCCGCCTCGTCGATGGCGTCGGCGACCTCCTCCTCGACGGCGGTCTCGATGGCGTCGACCTGCTCGTCGTCGAGGGTCCCCCGCTCGCGGAGGAACGCCTCCAGCCGCGGGATGGGGTCCTTGCGCTTCCAGCGCTCGACCTCCTCCTCGTCGCGGTAGACCGACGGGTCGTCCGCGGTGGTGTGGGCGCCGAAGCGGTACTGCAGCGCCTCGATGAGCGTCGGCCGCCGCGCCCGGCCGTGTGGGTTGTCCCGGGTCGGGTCGGGATCCTTCGCCTTCTCCACCGCCTCGCGAGTCACCTGGTAGACCGCCAGCGGGTCCATCCCGTCCACCAGGACGCCCTCGAAGCCGTAGGCGTGGGCCTTCTGGGCCAGCGTCGCCGAGGCGGACTGCCGCTCGCGGGGGACCGAGATCGCCCACTGGTTGTTGTTGCAGAAGAACACCGCCGGCACGTCGAAGACGCCGGCGAAGTTGAGCCCCTCGTGGAAGTCGCCCTCGGAGGTGGCGCCGTCGCCGAAGTAACACATGAAGGCCTTCCCGTCGTCCCCCTTCAGGTCGGCGGCCCACGCGGCGCCGGTGGCGTGCAGGACCTGGGTGGCGATGGGCACCGCGACGGGGAAGATGTCCAGGCCCTCGAGCTGGTTGCCGCGCTCGTCGCCCATCCAGTAGCGGAGCGTCTGGGCCAGGTCGAGCCCGCGGACGTAGGAGGCGCCGTGCTCGCGGTAGCTGGGGAACATCCAGTCGCCGTCGTCGAGCGCGGTCGCGCTGGCGATCTGGGCGCCCTCCTGGCCCGACAGCGGCGGGTAGGTGCCCATCCGCCCCTGTCGCTGGAGGCTCACCGCCCGCGTGTCGAAGTGCCGTGCGAGCCGCATCTGGCGGTACATCTCCACGAGGGTGTCGTCGTCGAGGTCCGGGACGGTGGCGCCCTCGACGACCTGCCCGTCCTCGTCGAGCACCTGCACCTGCTCGCGAGGATCGCGCTGCAGTGTACTCATAGCTCCCTCCATGGCATACCAGGACTGTCCCGTGCCGCGGCCATAGTGTTTACGTAAATTTTGCCGGGCGGCAGCGGAACCAATGTGGTGAACGTTCGGGGAGAACTGCCCCAATTCGTCGACGAAGCTGGCATCTCCCGGCGGTATACGGGCTCATTTTCTGACGAATGCCGAAGAACGCCGGTGAGTGGCGAGTGGTTCGTGTGGTCGCGGCCGGGTCGGCTCCGCCCTCCTGGGTCCGCTGCGGGATCCCGGGTCCGCCGTGGCTCACGGCTCCTCACGGCACCGCTACGCGACCCGGCT
>SLIW01000085.1 GCA_007135435.1 Natronomonas sp. | reverse complement strand
CGACGTGCTCTTGACGGTCGTCCTCGTGTACGCGACGGCTGGCTACGTCGAGTTCGACGGCGACGGTGACACCGCGAACGGGACCTGGGTGACCCCGCTGGACGTCCCGCTGAACGGGCCCGCCGAGGTGCCGATCGGCGTCATCCCGTGGTACGTGTACGTGTTCAGCCTCCTCGGCGCGCTCGGCTACGTCTTCACCGCACTGTTCGACGACTTCGACCGGCGGACCGGCAAGGTGTTCGCGGACAACTTCAGGTTGCCCGCCGCGTTGCCGCTCGGGGCGGGAGTCTTCCTCCTCGCGGACGTCCTCCTCGGCGACCCGACCGAACTGGGGCCGCTGATCCTGGGGATCGTCTTCCTGGTCGGCCTCTACGTGAACCTCGCGTACGAGCGATTCGGCGCGCTGGCAGAGCGGTTCCTGCCTGCGAGTACCGACAACGGACCCAACGAACGTCGGCCGGACGAGGACGAGGACGATTCGAAGCATGGCGACGACCGGCGTGACGAGGACGATCCTGCGGGGGATTGAGATCTCGACGGGAGCGCGAGACGTCCCGGCAGTCGCGGGGAGTCCCCGACAGCCGACGTCGAGTTTCCGGATGCCGTGGTGGGCGATCTCCAGTGCCTCCACGGCGACCTCGCTCTCGGCCGCGGAGAACTCCGGGCCCTCCCATCGGACCGGGTATCCCTCGAGGAACTCCCACGCCGCCGCCTCCACGCCCGTGGAATCGAGGAGGACGATGCGCCCGTTCTTCCGCTCGGACGGCCCGTGGATCGACTGCGCGAGCCAGTCCCAGAGCTCGTCGGAGTCCGTCACGCCCCGCGTGAGCGTCAGGTTCGAGTAGGTGAGCCGCTTCGGCAGGACGTGGACGTGGTGGTTCACGCCGCCCTCCTCGTACTCCTCGGTCTCGAGTTCGACCTCGAGGCCCTCGACGGCGTGGAAGCCGGCGACGAGCAACGCGTCGATCTCGACGTGGAACCGGAAGCCCGGGTACGGATCCACCCGCTCGCCCGTCGTCATGGCGCGCCCGGTGGCTCGCCGAACGCCTGGCCCGGTGGCTCGCCGAACGCCTGGCCCGGGGGCGAACTCACGTCTCGGGCTCCCCGTTCATCCGCTCGTTGATGGCGCTGATCTCCTCGCACCACCGCCGTCGCTCCCAGTGGGGCATCTCGAGGACGGTCTCGTGGTCCCAGCCGAAGTGGTAGGCGACGAAGGCGACCTCCTCGAACAGCTGGTCGGTGGGGTAGCCCGCCATCACTCCCTCCGGTTTCCCGCGGCCACCCCCGGCTCGTGGGCCCGCAGGTCGACGGCGAACTCCTCGCCGCACGCCGGACAGACGGCGTCGACGGCGTCGGCGCCGCGGGTGTTGATCCGCTCGTAGAGGTCCTGGAGGTACTCGAGGTCGGAGACGTACAGGTTCTCGATCACGTGCGGCGTCACGTCGTCGAGCGTCCCGAGCTCGGTCACGACCCGCGCGAGCAGGATGACCGTCAGGTACGAGCCGTTGGACTGGACGCGGGGGTCGGTGAGCGGCTTGATCTCGTCCGCTGCCGTCGCGAGCCGCATGACGCCCTCCCGGTGGAGGGTGCCGTCGTCGTCGGCGAACCCCTGGGGGAGCGTGAACTCGAACTCCGTCTGCAGCACACCGCCGCTCATTCGACGCGTTCCATGCCCTCGTGTTCGATCTCGAGGCTCTCGATGGCGACCTCGCCGCCCTCCGCGTCGAGGTCGGGGGCGTCGTAGTTCGACGGCCAGGCGTTCCTGAACTCCCAGCGGAGCCCGGGGTTGCCCTCCTCGTCGAGGACGATGACGGCGACGTTCTGTCGAGCGTCGTCGAGGTCGCCCCGCTCGACCTGGGCGCGCCACTCGTAGAGCTCGATCGAGTCGTCGGTGGCTCCCGATTCGAGGGTGAGCGTCCCGAAGTCGTTCAGCCCCCAGAGTTTCCGCATCGTCGGTCGGTCGGTACCCTCGCGATACTCGACGGGGTCCGTCGAGTTCTCCGGGAGGGTACAGCTGCTGAACCCCGCCTTGACGAGGTCGTCGAACTCCAGGAGGTACCGCGCGTTTCGATATGGTCCGTGTCTGTCTGGCATTGATAGCTCCGATGATTGGCAGGTGGTCTACTCCGCACTCCCCGTCCACTGGGAGATCCGGAAGACGACGAACTCGGCCGGCCGCACCGGCGCGACGCCGATCTCGCAGATGAGCCGCCCGTTGTCGATGTCGTTCTGCGTCATGGTGCTCCGGTCGCACGTCACGAAGAACGCCTCCTCCGGCGAGGTCCCCATGAGCGCGCCGTCCTCCCAGACGGCCGTCAGGAAGTTCTTGATGGTCTGGCGGACGCGGGCCCAGAGCTGTTCGTCGTTGGGCTCGAAGACCACCCACTGGGTCCCCTCCTCGATGGACTCGCGGAGGTACAGGAACAGCCGCCGCACGTTGACGTACTTCCACGCCGGGTCGCTGGAGGCGGTCCGGGCGCCCCACACGCGGATGCCCCGGCCGCGGCACCCGCGGATGCAGTTGACGCCGCGCGGGTTGAGCACCTCCTGTTCGCCCCACGTGATCGTCCGCTGGAGGCCCTCGATACCCCGAACCACCTCGTTGGCCGGCGCCTTGTGGACGCCGTGTCTGGTGTCGCTCCTGGCGTAGATGCCCGCCACGTGGCCGCCAGGGGGGACCTCCTCGATCATCCCCGTCGCCGGATCGACCACCTCGAGCCAGGGGTAGTAGAACGCCGCCATGTCGGTGTCCTCCGGCGGCCGGAGGGTCG
>SLIW01000042.1 GCA_007135435.1 Natronomonas sp. | reverse complement strand
GGCGTCCAGCCGACGTTCTTCGTGATGTCACGGAGCGTCGATCCGTGGCGGCCGATGACCATGCCGGGTTTCTCGGCCTCGATGACGACCTCGCCGGTGTCGGCGTGGAAGTCGAGGTCGGTGACGCCCGCCTCCTCCGGGATGACCTCCCTGATCCGCTCGCGGGCCTCCTCGGGTCGCGAGAGGACGTCCGGGTCCGGGCGGACGGTGATCCGCTTGCGGAGCGTCGATGCGAGCCGCCGGATGAGGTCGCCGTCGCTCGCGAACTTCTTCGGGTCGCGGGTGTAGACGACCAGCTCCGGGCCCTCGTAGGTGACGTCCGAGATGGAGATGTCGTTCGGGACCTCGCTGACGATCGTTGCCTTGATATCCTCGAGTTGCCGCTCTACTGCGCTCATAGTGGAGAATTCTGTGGTCTCGTCGGGCCTCTCGATCCGCTCCCTCGGTCGGTGGCAGACGACGACGGCCGGTGGATCGCCACCGACGGCGACCCCGCGGCCGCCATCCGTGAGCCGACCGACCACCGTCGAACGGACGTCGCCGGCGCCGACGGGGGTCGAACCGACACACGTCGCATCGACGGCACGACCGCCGACGGATGCCGACGGGCCGTCCGACAGGGGGCGTGACAACAGGTCATGTGTTCGGGTCCACGGCTGACTGTCGTCGAGTCGACGACTGCGGGAGGATCGGGAAAACCCGCTCGTATCCGGACCTAATCGACCACTCATATAAAATCCTTTGCAAATGCACCCCCAACGTCTGACGGGATGAACGTCACACCGGCGGTCGTCGAGGAGGAGTACGAGTGGATCCGCGGCCGTGAGGCGGTCCCGGCGCTGATCAACGACGTCCGCGGGCGGCTCGGCCCGCTGTTCGGCGTCGAGGTTGACCGCGTGTCCCCCGAACGGTACGTCGAGGAGGTCGACGTCGTGTTCGCCGACGGCGACCGTGGGGTCAACGTCGCCGCGCTTTCGGCCATCCTCCGGGACCTCGACTGTGCGGACGACTACCCGGGCTTCGTCGTCGACGAGTTCCTGGGACGCAAGCTCGCGGCGACCATCGCCGGCGGCGAGCCGTACGCCCTTCTCGCGGAGGCGACGTTCCACTTCGCGGACGTCCACCACCACGGCGGTGACGGCGGGACGGCGGGCGCGGACGACCTCGACGCCGCGCTCGCCGCCGGATTCCAGACCCGCCTCCCCGGGTGGAGCTGGACCGAGACCGAGAGTCCCTTCGCCGTCGACGGCGACGGGAACGAGGACGGCGCCGGCGACGACCAGTAGCCGACGGGAGGATAGATGTCCCCGTTCTCACGACGGAATGGACAGGCGTCACACGATAGTGCCGTCACAGCCCGTCTGTCCACGTCATCGGGGCGATGTCGCACGGTCACCCACGCAGCTACGTGCCGGAGTCGTCAACAAGGCATATACCGGTCGGTTCACAATGTCGGGTACGCAATGTCGACGGACGAGCAGTCCCAGTGGATCGTGCCCACCACGGGCGCGAAGACGCTCCCGGTCGTGGAGATCCTGACCGGCCGGGGGTTCGTCACCGGCAAGTCCGGCTCGGGGAAGTCGAACACCGCGAGCGTCATCGCCGAGGAGCTCCTCGAGAGCAACTACAACCTGCTCGTCGTCGACCCGGAAGGGGAGTACTACGGCCTGAAGGAGCGCTACGAGATCCTCCACGTCGGGAACGACGAGCTCTGTGACGTCCAGGTCACCCCCGACCACGCCGGGAAGATCGCCGAGATCGCCCTCGAGCGGAACATGCCCGTCATCGTCGACGTCTCGGACTTCCTCGACGCCGAGGAGGCCCGCGAGCTCATCGCGAACGTCGTCCGCGAGCTCTTCCAGAAGGAGAAGGACCTCCGCAAACCGTTCCTCCTGATGATCGAGGAGATGCAGGAGTACCTCCCGCAGCAGGGCGGCAACGACGAGCTCGCCGAGCTGCTCGAGCGGGTGGCCAAGCGCGGCCGCAAGCGCGGCCTGGGGATGCTCGGGATGTCCCAGCGCCCCTCCTCGGTGGACAAGGACTTCATCACCCAGTGCGACTGGATGGTCTGGCACCGGCTCACCTGGCAGAACGACATCGACGTCGTCCGGAACGTCCTCGGCTCGGAGATCGCCGACGAGGTCGAAGACCTCGACACTGGCGAGGGTTACCTGATGACCGACTGGGACGAGCGCGTCGAGCGCGTCCAGTTCAAGCGCAAGCGGACCCACGACGCGGGGGCCACGCCGGGGCTCGAGAGCTACGAGCGACCGGACCTCAAGGACGTCAGCGCGGACCTGATCAACGAGATCCAGCAGGGGACCGTCCCGCAACAGGGCGACCACCCGGCCCCCGAGCTGAGCCCGGAGGAGCAGGCCGACCTCAACCAGGCGGTCGAGCAGGTCGAGATCGAGGGCGTCCCGGAGTCCGTCGATGGCGCCGACACCGCCGCGGCGCCGACGAACGGGACGACGGCCGGTGGCGAGGCGGGCCAGGGGACCGCCGGCGCGCCGGACGCCGTCGGCGACCCCGTCGCCGGCGTCGACCGGTCGCCGGGCGGGTCGGCACCCGCCGACGACGTCGACCTCGAGTCGATGTCGAGCGAGGAGCTCCACGAGTACGCCCGGGCAGTCCGGAAGCGCAACCGGCTGCTCGAGGACGAGGTGACCGAGCTCCGGACCATCCTGCAGAGCGTCGAGCGCGGTGACGTCCCACAGTCGGGGAACGATCCCCAGCCGACGGGCCCCGAGCACGAGGCGGCACCGTTCGCGG
>SLIW01000231.1 GCA_007135435.1 Natronomonas sp. | reverse complement strand
CGACCGGACCACGCGACCGCAGGCCTGGATGACGGTCCGCAGCGTCGAGCGGTAGTACCAGCCCCACTGGTCGTCGGCCAGCCGGCTGGCGACGCGCGAGTCGCTGGTGTTCGGGAACGGGGCCTTGCAGAGCACCTGCCACCGGCAGAGGTCGCCCTCGAGGTCCAGGGCCTCCTCCATCTTCACCGCGACGAAGACGTCGGGGGCGTCGGCGCGCTTCCAGCCCGAGAGCGCGGCGTCCCGCGACTCGCGGTCGTGACCACGGACGCGGGCGGCGACGCCGAAGTCCTCGAGGTGGTCGTGGAGCTGGTCGGCGATGGCGTACGAGTGGGCGTGGATCAGCCCCTTCTCGTCGGGGTGTCGCGCCATCAGGCGGACGACGGTCCGCGCCAGCTTCGGCAGCGTCTCGTCGCGCTCGTCGTAGGTCATCTTCCCCTGGGTGACGTCGTACAGTGGACGGTGTTCGACGGGGAAGGTGTGGGGGACGTCCACGAGCGCGACCCGGGCGGGTTCGAGGCCGGCGCCCCGACAGAACGCGTCCTTGTCGAGGATGGTCGCCGACAGGAGCGCGAAGGCGTTCCCCCGGTCCCAGACGGTGTGGTGGAGGTACCGCGCGGGGTCGAGCGGCTTGATGGAGATGGCGCCGCCCTCTTCCTGGTCGGCCAGCCACGTCGTCGGGCTCTCGAGGTCCCGGAGGTCCTCGAGGAACCACCCCAGGTCCCGGACGAGCTCGGCGAGGCGGTCGCGCTCCTCCGCCTCTGCCGGCGACAGCTCGAGCTCGCCGCGGAGCTCCTCCTGGCGGCGCGCACAGACGCGGGTCAGCCGCTCGGCGTAGTCCTCGACGTCCGCGAGGCCCTCGACCTCGGGTGGTTCACACGCCTCCCACACCGCCGAGGGGACCGTCCGCGGGGACAGCTCGATCGTCGCGTACATCTCGGCCCACTCCGCGAGCCCGTGTGCCTCGTCGATCACCACGACGTCGCGCTTGCCGAAGACGTCGCTGCCCGCGGTCTGCATGAAGTACGCGAGCGTCATCGCCGCGATGGGTCGGTTCGACGCGATGGCCCGGTCCGAGAAGTAGGGACACCGGTGCTCGACGGGGCAGGTGAAGCCGCGCTCCCGCGCGCAGGGCGCCTGGTCGACGGGCGTCGAGGTCTCCCCCGGAAGGATGCACGCGTAGTTCGACTTGCCGCGGATGACGTTCAGGTCCTCGAGCAGCGCGTCGCCCGCGACGTCGTCGAGCTGGGAGACCTGGGGTGTTGTGTAGTAGGCACCGGTGGCCTGGATGTGTTTCGCCTCGCCCTCGCGGCGGGCACAGCCCGCGATGGCCCGGGCGAGCAGCGACTTCCCGCTGCCGGTCGGTGCCCGGACGAGGACGACGTCGTTGCCGGCCTCGAACGCCTCCCGGATATCGGCGAGGGCCTGCTCCTGGGTGCCGCGGTACGACGGGGCGGGGAACTCCTCTTCGATGCGCGACGGGTCCACGAATCATCGAACGGCGGCGGCGTCCTAAAGCCATCGGGTCGGTGCCGCGAAACGCTGACGTCGACTGCGAACCTTCCCACTCCCTTGCGCGTCCTCGAACCCGGCGGCCACGGGCGCATCCACGTCGGCTTCGTCTGCGTGCAGAACGCCGGGCGGAGCCAGATGGCGACCGCGTTCGCCGAACGGGAGCGGGACGAGTGCGGCCACGAGGAGGAGGTCGAGATCGTCACCGGCGGGACCCACCCCGCCGACGCCGTCCAGGACGTGGTGGTGCGCGTCATGGGCGAAGAGGGGGATCCGCCTCGACGGTCGCACCCTGCGGGAGGTCTTGGCCGACGAGCTCGAGGCGGGGGTGTGGTCCGCTGAGTACCTAATTATTTGGGTTTTGTTGTCTCGGGTCGACTCACGGCCACCGTGGTCGGCGTCGTGCACCCCACGAACAGTCCCCGTCACTCATCGTCGTCGCCGCGCTCGGCGTCCGCGTCCTCCGCGGCGTCGGCGGCGGCGGCGACGTCGGCGACGTCCTCGGCCGTGGGCTCGTCGGGCAACCGCGAGATGCACTCGAAGCAGAGGAAGTGCTCGGTGCCGTCCTCGAGCTCGAGGGTCATCCCGCCCGTGCCCTGCGGCTCCATCGACCAGATCGCCGCGATCCCGCCACCGATCGGGACGTCGTCGCCGCAGGACTCGCACGGTTCGCTCGCCATGGGCCCGCTACGGCAGCCGTCGCCTAAACCCGTCGGTCAACCCGGCGGGTTGACGGCGAGGCCGTCGACGATGAGGGGGAGCAGTGTCAGTGCCGCCGCCGCGAACGCCGCGTGGGTCGGTACGCTCGTGACCAGCGCGATCGCCCACGCGACCAGGAGGACGAGTGGGATCGACGCGAGGTGGACGTCGTACCGCGAGAGGCCGGCGACGTCCCTCGAGCGTCGGTCGTCCGGCTCCCCCGGGCGGACGATCCCGTGCCGGCTGTGACGTCGATGTTGCCCAGACACTGACACCACCTCCACTCGATAGTGAGCGGCTCTCTCGTCAAAAATGTTACCCTGAAATTATCGATATAGAATCGAAATAACTTATGAGTATTATCTTCCACCATCACACGATCGTTCCCAGTGACGTCGACCGGGGTTTTCTATGTTGGCGTCGGCGTCTCTGCTCCCGTCGGGTCGGCCGTCGCCCGGGGAAAGTGGTTTCGTCCCGGGTCCGCTAGGGGCCCCGATGCGCGTCGACTGCGAGGGCTGTGCCGGCTGCTGCATCGACTGGCGCGCGCTGGCACCGGACGGTGTCG
>SLIW01000535.1 GCA_007135435.1 Natronomonas sp. | reverse complement strand
GCCCGCGCCTCGGTTCCTCGTGACCATGGTGGCCTTCCGGGCACGGCCGACCGAGCACAGCTACGACCGGTTCATGCGGCAGTGCTCGCTGGACCTCGATGGGCTCCGCGAGCGGTTCGGTGAGGACGACAGCCACGTCAAATCCGCGGTCTACGCGGAGGAGCGGGACGGTGGCCGCTCGGCGGTCGTCTCCATCTGGGAGACCCAGGATGCCGCGGCGCGAGCCGGTGGCGACCTCGCGGACCTCCCCGGGGTCGTCGAGCGGGCGGGCGAGGAGAGCGGCTTCGGCACGATGGGCATGTTCTACACCGTCAAGCCCGAGCACCGCGAGGACTTCCTGGCGACCTTCGGGGAGGTCGGCGAGGCGCTCTCCGACATGGAGGGCCACCTCGAGACGCGGCTGTTCGTCAACACCGACGACGAGAACGACACCTTCATCGCCAGCCAGTGGCGCGAGAAGGACGACGCCCTCGAGTTCTTCCGGTCGGAGGCGTTCCGCGAGACCGTCCAGTGGGGCCGCGAGATCCTCGACGACCGGCCGCGGCACGTGTTCCTGGCCTGATCCCTGGGAGGTCACGTGCCGAGCCTGGACGCATCCTGGAAGAGGCCTCCGGCGGCCGGATCCCGTTCCGAATCCCGCTTACCCGTCGGCGTCGTGACCAGTTCCCGGGCTGACCGCGACGGGCTCGCCGTCCTCCCAGACGTAGAATCCCTCGCCGGTCTTCCTCCCGAGCTTCCCGGCGCGGACCTTCCGCTTGAGCAGCTGCGGCGGGCGGAACCGCTCGCCGAGCTCCTCGCGGAGGTACTCGGCGACCCCCAGGCGGACGTCGAGGCCGACGTGGTCGGTGAGCTCGAGGGGTCCCATCGGGTGGTTGTAGCCCAGCGACATCGCCGCGTCGATGTCAGCGACCCCGGCGACGCCGCCCTCGACCATCCGGATCGCCTCCAGGCCCAGCGCGACGCCGAGCCGCGAGGAGGCGAAGCCGGGGGTGTCGCGGACGACCACCGGCTCCTTCCCGATGCCCTCGACGTACTCGACGGCGGCGTCCGCGACCGCGCCGTCGGTCTGCCCGGCGACGACGACCTCCACCAGGTCCATGATGTGCGGCGGGTTGAAGAAGTGCAGCCCGACGGCCCGTCCCGGCCGATCGAGGGCGCTCGCCAGGTCCGTCACCGACAGCGAGGACGTGTTCGTCGCGATGGTCGCCTCGTCCGTGGCCGCCGCCTCGACGTCCCCGAAGACGCGCTTCTTGAGCTCCAGGTCCTCCGGGACCGCCTCGACGACGAGGTCGGCACCCTCGACCGCGGCCTCGAGCTCGACCGCACCCTCGATCCGCTCGAGGGTCGCCGCGCGTTCCTCCTCGGTCACCTTCCCGCGTTCGACGCCCCCGTCGAGGTTCGACTCGATCGAACCGAGCCCCGCGTCGATCCGCTCCGGGTCGACGTCGTGCAACCGGACCGCGTGGCCGGCCATCGCCGACACCTGTGCGATCCCGTGACCCATGCTCCCGGCACCGATGACGCACACGTCCATGCACGGGCGGACGACCGGCCGGTCGATAAAGCCTCGGCGCGACCACCGCCACGCTCACCGACGGGTGCACCGTCCGACGTGTCCACGACCTGACGGGCCCACCAGCCCACGAGTCCGCCAGCCCACGAACCCACCAGCCCACGAACCCACCGGCCCACGTGGTGGTCCACGGCTCGTCGCATCGATTCGAGGGCGAGCTATATGGTCCGCCGGTGGCTAGCCGCCTCCATGGAGTGTGCCGCGTGTGGGTCGGGCGACGACATCCTCTACACCTGTGGTCGGTGTGAGGAGCGCCTCTGCCCGACCCACCTGGCCCGCGACGACCACGACTGCCTCGAGGTCTGTGCGGTCTGTGGGTCGGCCGAGGAGCTCCTCTACACCTGCGAGCTCTGCAGGGAGCGGCTCTGCGGCAACCACCTCTCCGAGCGCCATCACGACTGCGACCCGCGGGCGACCTGCGCAGTTTGCGACACCGCGAAGGACCTCCTCTTCTTCTGCGAACGCTGTCGAGATCCGCTGTGTGCCACCCACCACGGCGAGGGGTATCACCCCTGCGAGCCGGCGGATCCAGCCCCGAGACCCACACCAGACGCCGACCCGAACCGCGTCCGTCGCCGTCGCCGTCGGCGCCAGCACACGCCGGTAGACCGGCCCGAGGCCCAGGTGTACCCCCAGACGTCGCCCGACCGCCCGACGACGACCGACGAGGAGGCGTTACCGCCGGACGCGGCCCGGCCGGGCTACAGCGTGGACCGATTCCAGGGCGAGCCGGTGGGACCCGCGACGACCATGAGCGAGTGGTTCCGCCGGCAGACGTACGTCTCGCTGTCGGTGAAGGTGGGCCTGATCGCGACCCTCTGCAACCTCTTCGTCTACTCGGCCATCCTGCTCGCGATGGTCGGCCCCATCGGCTGACCGGTCCTACTGCTGACCGGTCCTACTGCTGACCGCCCTCACGCCTGACCGGTCCCACCGGTGACCGGTCACATCACACCCCACCGATACACGGATCGCCTCAATCTGGCATCTTCCTGTTCACCAGCGTACAGCCCTGTACTATGCGATTTCGGGTGGTATTGGGTCGCAATCCCACGCAATCATTAATACCCCGCCGATACCACGCCCTGGTACCGCGGAGGACACCGATGACCACCACCATCACGATCCCGACGTTCGCGACCGCCACCGAGCGGCGCGATCCGGGGATCGACGGGTGGCGGTCGAACGTCGCTCCGCTCGCATCCCCGAT
>SLIW01000268.1 GCA_007135435.1 Natronomonas sp. | reverse complement strand
GAGGGGCACACCCTCGGCGAGCCGGACCGGGAGTTCGAGGCGGTGGCCGTCCGGGACGGGCGGATCGTCCGCGTGGGCTCCGACTACGAGATCGCCTTCCTGGAGGGGGTCGACACCGACGTGGTCGACTGCGGCGGCCGCGTCCTCCTGCCCGGCTTCGTCGACGCCCACACCCACCTCGAGATGGTCGGCCGGCGGCTGGTCCACGCCGACCTCGGCGCGGCCGCGGACCGAGACGCGGCGCTCGAGCGACTCCGGGAGGCCAGCGGATCGGGCCCCGACGAATGGGTCCTCGGCTACGGCTACGACGAGTCGACCTGGCCGGACCAGGGGTTCCTGACCCGCGAGGAGCTGGACGACGTTTCCAAAGAGCGGCCGGTCGTCGCCTTCCGGGAAGACCTCCACACCGCGAGCGCGAACTCGGTCGTCTTCGACCGATACGCCGACGAGTTCCCCGAGGACGGCGTCCTCCGGAACGATGCCGGCGAGCCGACGGGCGTCGTCACCGAGGCCGCGGCGGAGCTGCTGCGGACCGAGACGGCCCCCGACCGCGAGGAGACCCGCCAGCTCGTCCTGGCGGCTCGTGATCGGGCCCACGAACTCGGCGTGACGGGCGTCCACGACATGGTCCGGCGCTCGCACGCCCCGGCGGTCTACCGCGAGCTGGCGGTCGCCGGCGAGCTCGCCCTCCGCGTGCGACTCTACTACTGGGTCGACCACCTCGACGCCGTGGCGGAGCTCGGCCTCCGGACGAACCACGGCGGGCCGTTCGTCGAGGTCGGCGGGATCAAGACGTACACCGACGGGTCCCTGGGAGCCCGGACGGCGAAGCTCTCGGAACCGTACGCCGACGTCGAGGGTCCCGGTTCCGACGACGACGGCCAGGCAGACACCGGCGAGTGGGTCGTCGCCCCCGACGAGCTGGCGGCGATCGCCGACCTGGTCGACGACCTCGGGCTACAACTGGCGATCCACGCCATCGGCGACGAGGCCATCGATGTCGCGCTGGGGACGCTCCCTGAAGACCCGGACGCTCGCCACCGGATCGAGCACGCCGAGCTCCCCCCGTCGGACCTCTCTCGCTGGCCGGACGGAGTGGTCGCGTCCATGCAGCCGAACTTCCTCCGGTGGGCGCGGGAGGGCGGGCTCTACGAGGCCCGGCTCGGGGAGGAACGCACCGCCGCGGTGAACCCGTTCTCGGCGATGCTCGAGGCGGGGACGTCGGTGGCGTTCGGCAGCGACTGCATGCCCCTCGACCCCCTCTACGGCGTCCAGCA
The DNA here is from genome assembly GCA_007135435.1 of Natronomonas sp. Lineage (GTDB taxonomy): Archaea > Halobacteriota > Halobacteria > Halobacteriales > Haloarculaceae > Natronomonas. Next base: position 1,506 of record SLIW01000268.1, on the reverse strand, counting down.
GGCCGTGACCGCGCCCCAGGAACGCCAGCGGCTCACCGTGACGGAGGCCCTCCGTACCTACACGTGGGGGAGCGCCTACGCGGGACATGCCGAGGACCGGTCCGGGACCGTCGAGGCGGGCAAGCGGGCGGATCTCGTCGTCATCGAGGAGTCTCCCTGGGAGGTCGACCCCGACCGGATCGCCGACGTCGACGTCGCGATGACGGTCGTCGATGGGGAGGTCGTCTACAGTCGCTGAGACACGCGACGCCACACGCCACGAGCGGTGATCGGCAACGGATCACCACCACGTGAAGGCACGGCCGGAGCGCCGGGTGGCCGGTTATTTGACGGTGGGGTCCCAACCGAGGCCAGGAACGATGCCGGTCTCACCGATCCAGGTCGCCCTCCTGGTCGCGCTCGCGGCGGCGCTCGGGTTCGTCTGGTACCACGAGGGTCGCGGCCGCTGGCGGACCCGTCTCGAGACGCGGTTCATCTACGGCGTCCCGTGGGGGACGCTCGTCACGGTGGCCGTCGTCGTCGCCTTCTACCTGCTCGCGCAGGGAGGCCTCCGGGACCCCGCGGAGCCGGTCATCTGGCCGTACATCACCTGGTCGTACTTCTACCCGACCGGCCTACTGACGGCGGGGATCGCCCACGCCAACGCGGCCCACATCGTCTCGAACCTGACCGCGACGCTGGTCCTGGCGCCCATCGCCGAGTACGCCTGGGGCCACTACCGGCCATCACGTGATCGTGAACTGGAGGAGGACGAGGAGCGAAGGAGGGATCCAGAGAGGGATGAGGACCCGTACGGCGCGGCACTCGAGGAGCTCGTCCCGGACGGCGGGTTCGACCGCCATGGGTGGGTCTCCGTCCCGTGGGTCCGAGCGCTCGTCATCTTCCCCGCGGCGCTCCTCGGCGCGGCACTCCTGACGGCGGTGTTCTCGCTGGGGCCGGGGCTGGGCTTCTCCGGGGCGGTCTTCGCCATCGCCGGCTTCGCGGTGGTCACCCACCCGCTGGCGACGGTCGTCGGGGTGGTCGTCACGGCCGCGTTGCGGACCCTCCACCAGGCCCTCACGACGCCGGTCGTGCGCGAGACCATCGAGGTCGGCCCGCCGATGCCGCCGGCGTGGGCCGGTATCGGCTTCCAGGCGCACATGCTGGGCTTCCTGCTCGGCGTCCTCGTCGCCGTCGCGCTGCTCCGGCACCACCGCCGGGCTCCCGCCCTCCAGCGGGTGTTCTTCGCGACGCTCACCCTCGGGCTGGTGCAGGCGCTGTGGCTCCTCGTCTGGACCGAGGGCACCGACACGTTCGTCCTCTACCGCGGCGTGGGCGTCACCCTGGTCGTCGCCCTCTCGCTCCTGGTGGCGGTGGGCGTCGCCGGCAGCCGCCGACCGCTCCCGCGGCCCCTGTCGGTCCTGCCGTGGGCGCCGACACGGCGGCAGCTCGCCGTCGTCTGGCTCGCCCTGGTCATCGTCGGGCTCTCGCTGGGGATCGCCGGCGTCGTGATGGAGGGCCAGGCTG
>SLIW01000003.1 GCA_007135435.1 Natronomonas sp. | reverse complement strand
GAGCTCCTGCGGGAGAACGAACGTCGTCGACTCGCCCTGGCCGATCTCCTCGAGGGTCTCCATCCCCCGCTCGATGATTGCCCGCTCGCCCATCGACTCGGCGGACTTCGCCCGCAGGACCGTCCCGATGGCGTCCCCCTGCGCCTCGAGGATCTGGCTCTGCTTCTCACCCTGGGCGCGGATGATGTTGGACTGCTTGTCGCCCTCGGCCTTCTCGATGGCGCTGCGCCGTTCCCCCTGGGCCTCGAGGATCATCGCCCGGCGGCGGCGCTCGGCTGAGGTCTGCTGCTCCATCGCCTGCTGGACCTCCTGGCTCGGGTTGACCTCGCGGACCTCGACGGACTCGACGCGGATGCCCCACTCGTCGGTCGGCTCGTCGAGCTCCTTGCGGATCTTCGCGTTGATCTCCTGGCGCTTGTTCAGCGTGTCGTCCAGCTCCATGTCGCCCAGGACCGCCCGCAGCGTCGTCTGGGCGAGGTTCGAGACCGCCTTCTTGTAGTCGTCGACCTCGAGGAACGCCTTCCGGGCGTCCATCACCTTGATGTAGACCACCGCGTCGGCGGTCACCGGCGAGTTGTCGCGGGTGATGGCCTCCTGTCTGGGGACGTCGAGCGTCTGGGTCCGCATGTCGAAGGTGTAGGTCCGCGAGACGAACGGGGGGATGAAGTTGAACCCCGGCTCGAGGAGCTTCCGGTACTCGCCGAAGACGGTCAGGGCGCGCTTCTCGTAGGCGTTGACGATCTCCACCGCCTGGTAGACCGCCACCACCGCGATCGCGAGCAGCAGCAGCGCCACCACCGGCAGGATCGCGCCACCCACCTGGAGGGGTGTGAACATACACGTCCTTCGGCCGAGCCGCTGATAAGCGTTCGGCCGCCGGCGGCCGTTCGGTCGCCGAGCGTTCGGCCGCCCATGGCCGGTCGGTTGCCGGGTGACGGGTGCGTGGCATCCGGGTGACGGGTGCGGGGTAGCCGGACCCTCACTCGTCGGAGGCGAACTCGAACTCGAAAGCCGCGGCGTAGACGAGCTCGACGGCATCGCCGACCGCGAGGTCGAACGTCTCGTCGCCCCGTCCCCGGTTGACGGCGAGCTCGACGTTCCCGTGGCTGCCGACGGTCGCGATCGGGTCGCCCGGGTCCGCGTGGGCGTAGGAGGTGACGACGGGCGTGGGCTCGGGGTCGCCGTCGACGTGGACATCGTCGTGGTCGTCGAGGGCGTCGCCTGGTACGTTCGTGATCACGTTCCCGAAGCCGTCGACGGCGAGGACCTCCCCGGTCGCGCCGTCGCCGCGGACGTCCGCCTCGGGGAACTCGAGGTCGACGACGTCGTGGGCGGGCGAGACGACCTCCAGCTCCGGGAGACGGTCGATCCCGGCCTCGTGGACCGCGGCAGCGGCGGGCGCGAAGATGTCGCGGCCGTGGAAGGTCGCGCTCCGCGGGTCCTCGACGACGAGCTCGTAGGCGTCGATGTCACGGGCGTGCTGGTCGCCGCCGCTGGCGAGCGCGCGAGCGGGCGGCAAGAGGACGCCGTTGTCGGGGCCGACGAGGACGTGGTCGCCGGCCCTGATGACGAGGGCCGCGCGGTCGGTCCCGACGCCGGGGTCGACGACCACGAGGTGGACCGCCGGCGGGAACTCCGGGAGGGTCTCGGTCAGCCAGAAGGCGGTCGCGCGGACCCCCTGTCGGGGGAAGTCGTGGCCGACGTCGACGAGCCGTGCGTCGCACTGCTTGAGGATGACCCCCTTCATCGCCGCGGGGTAGGGCGTGCCGAAGTCGGAGGTGAGGGTGATCATGCTACTCGTCCGCCGGGTCGTTCTCCCCGTTCGCGTCCGTCGCCCCGATCTGTCGGATGCGGCCGACCCCCTCGATCTCCTCGACCACCTCGACGACCGGGTCGGGGACGAGCTCCCGCCAGTCGTCGTCCCTGGCCATGCGGTTGCGGACCTCCCTGCCCTCGAGCTCCTCGCGGCGGAACATCGGCGACTGTCGGACCTCGATGCTGGCTTCCTCGAACAGTCGGATGACGAGTGGGTTGTTCGAGTAGGCGACGTCGAACCGGGGGCTCATCGACTGGACGTGGCTCACCCACACGGAGTTGCGGTTGAGGTCCTCGATGGGGACGGCGTACGTCACGATGTCGAGGTCGACGAGCGCCTTCGTGATCATCATGATGCGTTCGCCGGCGGTGAACGGATTGCGGACCGTGTGCGACTGGTCGGCGCTCCCGATGCCGACGACGAGCTCGTCGACCTCCTCGCCGATGCGGTCGACCATCGCGTGGTGACCCGCGTGGTAGGGCTGGAAGCGACCGATGTAGAACCCACGCGTCATACCTGTACGTGTGGGTCAGACGCGGGTTTTTATAAACCCGGTGGGTCGCTCCGGCGACGGGTCGACGTGCCGGTCGTCCCCGTCCCCCACGGGGGTTTTCCGGCCGATCCGGAGGCGCGACGGGGAGAAAGTATATCAATCGAGCTTCCCTCATTACCGGTAGCAGCAACGGTTCTCCATGAGCAACGAACACGACGAGGACGGGGCGGCCGACGCCGACGCCGACGAGCGGCGGCGCCCGGACGAGGACGCCGGCGGGGACCCGGCGACCGACGGCGAGCGGGAGCCCTCCAGGGACCCGGACGTGACCACCGATCCCGACACGGATTCGGACACGGACACGGATTCGGATTCGGACTCGGACTCGAACGGCGCTCCAGATCAGGATTCGGACCCGGACCCGGATCCGTTTCCGGATCCTGATCAGGAGACGGACGCCGATCCCGAACGGGACCG
>SLIW01000281.1 GCA_007135435.1 Natronomonas sp. | reverse complement strand
GTCGTCGCCCTCGGGGCGTACACCGCGGAGATGGAGGAGGTGGACGTGGCCACCGTCGAGCGCGCGGCGCAGATCTTCGGCGACGTCCCTGAGGAGGTGGCCGAGACCGGCGACATGCTCGAGGCCGGCGTGGAGGCGGCCGACATCGTCCCGTTCTCGTCGGCCGTGACCGGTGCGGTGGGGCGGGGATCGGACGACGAGGTGCTCCTCGTCGACGGGGTCGGCTCGGCCGTCCTCGACGCCGCGACCGCGGAGCACCTCTACGATCGGGCGCTCGAGGCGAGCGTGGGCCGGGAGGTCGAGCTGTAGGCCGGGGACGCCGAGAGATCGAACGAGGTGGCCGAGAGGTCGATGGAGTCGATGGAGTCGCTGGCGGCGATGGCGGCGATGGCGGCGATGGAGTCAATGGGGTCGCTGGAGTCGAGGGGGTCGCTAGCGCCGCCTGCATCGCTGGAGTCGAAGGCGCTATCCCGGCGCGCCCCGAACGCGGGCCATGGAGCAGCCGACACGGCGCCAGTTCCTCGCGGGGTCGGCGGCCCTGGCGGCAGGTCTCGCCGGCTGTACGGCCGGACGCCGTCCCCCGGCGACACCGATCGAACGAACCCAGGCGGACGCCCAGGAGGCTGCGGACGCACCCGGCGAGACCACCTACGCCTCGGTCTACGAGGCGACCATCGACTCGGTCGTCTTCGTCGGCGACGAGCGGGCGGGTGGCTCGGGGTTCGTCCACAACGGCCACGTCGTCACCAACGAACACGTCGTCGACGAGATCGCCGACGTCAACGTCCGCTTCGAGCGGGGCGAGTGGCGCGAGGCTGCCGTCCGCGGCGCGGACCCCTACTCGGACCTGGCGGTGCTGGCGACCGACGTCCCGACGTACGCCACGTCGCTGCCCTTCGTCGAGCAGGTGCCGCCGGTGGGGACCGAGGTGCTCGCGCTGGGCAGCCCGTTCGGTCTGGCGTCGTCCCTCTCGCAGGGCGTGATCAGCGGGCGGAACCGGTCGCTGCCGAACCCGGAGACGGGCTTCTCGATCCCCAACACCGTCCAGACCGACGCCGGCCTCGACCCCGGCAACAGCGGCGGCCCCCTCGTGACGATGGACGGCGAGGTGACCGGCATCGCGGTCGCCGGGGCGGGCACCGCCGTCGGCTTCGCCGTCTCGCCCCTCCTCGCCCGGCGGGTCCTGCCCGAGCTGGCCGAGACCGGGAGCTACGACCACCCCTACCTCGGGATCCTCCTCGTCGAGGTGACGCCCACCATCGCGGAGGCGAACGACCTGGCCGAGCCCACCGGGATCATGGTGGTCGAGCTCGCCGCCGATGGCCCGACCGGGCAGACGCTCGAGCCGGCCGACGGCGAGACCGTCGTCGACGGTCGGCCCGTCCCGACCGGCGGCGACGTCCTCGTCGAGCTCGCCGGCGAGCCGATCGAGTCGGAGAACGACCTCGCGACGACGCTGGCGCTCTCGCTGACGCCCGGCGACCGCGTCGTGGCGGTCGTCATCCGCGACGGCGAGGAACGGGAGATCGATGTCCCCATCGGGACGCGGCCGTCGCGCGAGGAGCGGGGCTGACAGGCGGCGAATCGGGCGTTCGATTTACCGCCGTCACCGCCGGGCCGTTTAGACCGCCGCCACCGAACCATTTCGACCGCCATCTCTGGCCCGTCCCGACCGCCATTACTGGTCCGTTTCGGCCGCCGCCTCCGGTGCGTTTCGACCGCCGACCGGGGGGAACCTTATATACAGTGCGGCGCGCTACCGGGGCACATGCACGTGCTCGTCCCCGTCGACGGGTCGGAGCCCGCGGACGCGGCCCTGGAGCACGTCCTCGGGCGGTTCGAGGACGCCCGGATCACCGCCCTCCACGTGCTGAACCCCGTCGACGGGGCGACGGCCTGGGGGCCGGGAAGCGCCGACGACTGGCGGTCGACGGCCGAGGCGCGGGCCGAGGTGGTGCTTGGCGAGGCCGCTGAGCACGCGGAGGCCGCCGACCGGACGATCGAGACCGACTCGGTCGTCGGGCGGCCGGCGCGCGCCATCGTCGACTACGCCAGCGACCACGGGGTCGACCACGTCGTCATCGGGAGCCACGGCCGCGACGGCATCACGCGGGTCCTCCTCGGGAGCGTCGCCGAGACCGTCGTCCGGCGCTCGCCGGTCCCGGTGACCGTGGTCCGCCAGCGGCCGTGAGTCGTGCCGCCCGGGTCGTCGTCCTGGCGGTCGCTCGCCACGGACCCGTGGCTCGGTGCGTCGGTGGCCAGCGTCGTCCTCGGGATGGCGCTCACGGGTGCGGCGCTGTGGGCCGGTCGACGTGAGGACCGCGGGGAACCCCAGGTCCGGACGTTCGCCATCGGCGTCTCCCTGATGGCCGTCGGGGCCGTCGCACTGGGGGTGGCCCTGCTCGTGCGCTGAGTCCACGGGCGGGGATCGCCGGGGACGCGGATCGCCGGGGACGCGGATCACCACGGGCTCCCCCTTTATCCCGGGCGCGGACGTATCCCACGGCATGTACGAGAGGATCCTCCTCGCGACGGACGCCAGCGAGGACTCGCGGGCCGCGGTCGACCACGCCGTGACCCTGGCGCGCGCCTCGGGGGCGACCCTGCACGCCGTCTCGGTCGTCGAGACGCGGACCGCCTACGACAACGCAATCGTCGAACCGGAGACGGTCCGCGAGTCGCTCCGGGCGGACGCCCGGGACGCCGTCGAGGCCGCACGGGAGGCGGCGGAGCGGGCGGGGATCGACTGCGAGACGTCGGTCGAGGAGGGCCCGCCGCCGGACCGCC
>SLIW01000365.1 GCA_007135435.1 Natronomonas sp. | reverse complement strand
GCCGAGAGGTCTCGCTTCTCGGCGGTCTGGGCGGTCATTACGGGGTAATGCGCCCCGGGCCGCTAAAGGCTATTCCTTCGACGTCCGCGCCGAGAGTCGCCGACGGTCGCCGCATGGGCCCAGCCAACCGATCGGTCGGGTCACTCCGCGTCCGGCCGGAGGCCGACCGGACGTGAGGACTCCCGGACCGACCGATTGCGAGGGACCCCGGAGCGATCGGATGCGAGGGCTCCCGGGTCGACCGATTGCGAGGGACCCTGGGCCGATCGGATGCGAGGATCCCCGGATCGATCGGATGCGAGGGCCGCCGGGCCGATCGGACACGAGGTATCTCGGCTCGACCGATAGCGAGGAACCCCGGAGCGATCGGATGCGAGGGCTCCCGGGTCGACCGCTGGCGAGGGTTCGTGGACGTGGATCCCTGGCTCGACACGGAGTCCGTGCCACGCATCGAAATCGGTACTTCACGTACGTGACACACCGACCGATCGGGATTCGCGGAGGGCGCTCGAACCGACCGGGTGCACCGGTCAACGCGGCTCTCGGAGTGTGCACCGGACCTATCAGATTCTATGTAGGTGTCTGACGCACCTTTATGGGGGCGGGGGAGCCACACCGACGTATGGCTGGGAACAGAGTCGAGGAACTCGAGGCCAAGGTGCGCACGCTCGAAGCGACCGTCGACGGACTGACCGACGAGCTGGTCGAGACGAAGGAACGATTACACGCCCTGGAAGCGGAGGTCGGGGTCGAACCGGACGTCCTGGAGGGACGGCTCACGCGCCGCGATGCGACGCGGGGCGCGTCGGGCCAGGGATCGGCGGGCCGCTCCGCCTCTTCCACTGGCGGTGCCCGTGGGACCGACGCTTCCGATGGCTCGGCCGCGGGGACGGCGGGCGACCGGACGGCCGACACGGACGGTGGAACGGCAGAAGGGGACGACGCAGCGGCCGAGTCGGCCGATGGGGTTAACACGGACGAGGGCGACGGAGAGGACAACGCGGACTCGGAGTCGGGAGACGACATCATCGTCGCCTGACGCCTGGTCCGAACGAGCACCCCATGTACGCCAAAGAGCTCGTCCTGGAGAACTTCAAGAGCTTCGGCAGACGGACCCGCATCCCCTTCTACGAGGACTTCACGACCATCAGCGGCCCGAACGGCTCGGGGAAGTCCAACATCATCGACGCGGTCCTGTTCGCGCTCGGCCTCGCGCGGACCTCGGGGATCCGCGCCGACAAGCTGACCGACCTGATCTACAACCCGGGCCACGACGACGCCGAGCGGGAGTTCACCGGCGAGCGGGAGGCGAGCGTGGAGGTGGTGCTCGACAACGCCGACGCGACGCTCACCCGCGAGCAGGTCGTCGCGGCCGCCGGCTCGGAGGACGTCGGCGACGTCGACGAGATCTCGATCAAGCGGCGGGTCAAGCAGACCGACGAGGACACCTACTACTCCTACTACTACCTCAACGGCCGCTCGGTCAACCTCTCGGACATCCGCGACCTGCTCGCCCAGGCCGGCGTGACGCCGGAGGGGTACAACGTCGTGATGCAGGGCGACGTCACCGAGATCATCACGATGACGGCGACCAGCCGCCGGGCGATCGTCGACGAGATCGCCGGCGTCGCCGAGTTCGACGCGAAGAAGGCCGACGCCCTCGAGGAGCTCGAGACGGTCCAGGAGCGCGTCGACGAGGCCGAGCTCCGCATCGAGGAGAAGGACGAGCGGCTCGAGCAGCTCGAGGACGAACGCGAGACCGCCCTGGCGTACCGGTCGCTCCGCGAGGACAAGGAGGAGTACCAGGGCTACCTGAAGGCCGCCGAGCTCGAGGAGAAGCGCGAGGCGCTCGTCGAGACCGAGGAGTCCCTCGAGGAGCGGCGCGAGGAGCTCGAGGCGCTCCAGCGCGAGCTCGACGAGCGACAGGGGACGGTCACGCGCCTCGAGGAGGACCTCGCGGACCTCAACGCGGAGATCGAACGGACCGGCGAGGACGAGCAGCTCGCCATCAAGCGCGAGATGGAGGAGATCAAGGGCGAGATCGCCCGCCTGGAGGACCGTATCGCCACGGAGGAAGAGCGCATCGAGGAGGCGGAGGCGAAGCGGAGGCAGGCGTTCGTCCAGGTCGACCGCAAGGGCGAGCGCGTCGAGGAGCTCGAGACCGAGATCCGGAACACGAAGGTCGAGAAGTCGTCGCTCAAGGCGGACGTCCAGGAGCGGGAGGCGGAGCTAGAGGACCTCGAGGCGGAGATCCAGGAGGTCGACAGCGAGTACGAGGAGGTCCGCGAGGCCCTCGAGGCCAAACGGGAGGAGCGCCAGGAGCGCAAGGACGAGAAGAACGAGCTCCAGCGCGAGCAGGACCGCCTGCTCGACGAGTCGCGCCGCCGCTCGAAGGAGGAACGCGAGACGCGCGAGGCCATCGAGGAGGCCGAGGCGGAGCTCCCCGAGCTCGAGGCCGAGCTGTCGGACCTCGAGCGCGAGCACGAGAAGGCGGAGACGAACCGCGAGCACATCACCGAGGTCGTCGAGGACCTCAAGACCGAGCGGGGCGAGTGCCAGGAGGCCCTCGAGGCGACCGAGGACGAGCTCTCCGCGAAACAGCAGGAGTACGCCGAGCTCGAGGCGCGCGCGGGGGAGAACGGTGACTCCTCGTACGGTCGGGCGGTGACGACCGTCCTGAACGCGGACCTGGACGGCGTCCACGGCACGGTCGGCCAGCTCGGCGGCGTGGACCCGGAGTACGCCGAGGCCTGCGAGACGGCCGCCGGTGGCCGGCTGGCGAACGTGGTC
>SLIW01000236.1 GCA_007135435.1 Natronomonas sp. | reverse complement strand
GGTGAACACGAGGTCGCCGTCGGTCGTCGCCTGGCTGTAGGCGCCCGCCGCGGGCGCCGCGTCGTCGGTCTGGATGGTCTCCTTGCCCATAGCCAGCGTGGGACGCCCCGAACCATAAAGTCGGGCGGAGGCGGGACCAGGGAGGCGAGCGGCCGGGACGAGCGGCCGGGACGAGCGGCCGCGGGCAAGTCGGCGCAGACGAATCGCGGGGGACGAACCGTGGGGGACGAACCGCGGGAGACGAGACGCTCCAAACGAGAGACTCCGAACGAGACGATCCAGACGCGCTGCAGGGGAGCCGCTCAGTCGACCCGGACCGTGCGGCTGTCGGTCTCGGGGTGCAGCGGCAGTTCGGGGAAGGCGACCTCCACCTCGTAGGTCAGCTCGTCGGCGTTCCCACCGAAGACGCCGACCGGGAGCGTCCGCTCGCCGAGGTACCGCGCCTCCGAGGACATCTCGACGCCGTTGACCGTCACGCGGATACCGGCCGGGGCGCCGTCCCCCTCGTTCCGGACCGTCACCTCGGCCATCGCGTTCTCCCCGCGTCGGATCCGGTCGGGGACGTCACACCACTCGAAGGCGACGCTCGGGAGCGACAGCGCCTGGGCGTGGACGTGCTCGGCGACGCCCTCCGAGAGCCCCGCCGCGACCAGGCCGTCGACGCCCGCCGCCCGGACGTCGGCGGGGGTCGCCAGCCCCTCGCGGGCGAGCTTCTGCGCGCGACCCGCACCGACCCCCTCGATAGCGGTCAGCCCGACGGCGTCGTCGCTGATGCCGTGTTCGACCCGCGCCGCCACGCGGCTGACGAGGTTGGCGTCCCGCGGCTCGGCGAACCGCTCGCAGAACGCCCGGAGCGCAGCGAGCAACCGGAGGGCGTTCTGGCGGATGACCCACGCGTCGCTCTGCAGCTCGCCCGGGGTGGTGCCGGTCATCCCGGCGCGGAGGATCGCCAGGACCTTCCGGTTGCCGGCGTCGAGCTGGCCCGCCTCGCCACCCAGGACGGCGCCGAAGGCCTCCCGTTCGTCGCGCCGCGCCGAGACGCTGTCGAACTCGGCGGCGTCGGCGACCGTCTGGAGGACGTCGGCCTCGTCCAGATCGCCCGCTCGCTCGCACAGCGCGTGGAAGGCCTCGGCGGTCTCCAGGCGGAGGTAGAACTGGGAGGCGAGCCGCCCCAGCTGCGTCGGCTCGATGCGGAGCCCGGACTGGTCGACGAAGCCCGCGTCGACGAGCCGACCCAGGGTCGCCGAGACGCGCTCGAGGAGCGAGGCGGCGTCGTCGTACGCCTCCGGGGCGCTCCGCGCGCGGGCGTAGTAGAAGGTGGTCTCCAGCCAGCCCATCACGTCCTCGATGTCGTCGACGACCCCGAGGGCGATCTCGGCGTTGAGGTGGGCGTCGAGGTCCTCGGCCAGCCGCGACTCGATGGGCTTGCCGTCCCGCAGCAGCCGGCGGTAGCGCTCGGCGTCCGCCCCGTCGCAGACGACGTACGCGTAGCCGGCGTCGTCGTAGCCGGGTCTGCCGGCCCGGCCGAGCATCTGGAGGATGTCCAGGGGGCTCATGTCCACCTCGCCCTCGAGGGGATCGTGGAGCTTCGTGTCGCGGATGACGACACACCGGGCGGGGAGGTTGACGCCCCAGGCGAGCGTCGACGTCGAGAACAGGAGCTGGACCCGGCCCTCCTTGAACCACTTCTCGACGCGGTCCTTGTCCCCCTTCGAGAGGCCGGCGTGGTGGAAGCCGACGCCGTCGACGACCGACTGCCGGAGCGTCTTGTTCTGCAGCTCCTCGGCCTCGGTGTAGAAGTCGTACTCGTCGGCGGTGGCCGCGATCGAGACGTCGCGCTCGGCGAGGACGTCGCGCGCCTTCTCCGCGGCGCGGACCGTGTCCTGCCGGGAGGCGACGAAGACGAGCGCCTGCCCGCCGTCCTGGATGTGGGGCTGGGCGAGGTCGAGCGCCCGGTAGAGCCGCCGGTACTTGTCGGCGAAAGCGTTCTCGCCGTGGGCGTACGTCTCGACGCCGGCGGTGAGTGGGACGGGCCGGTACTCGTCGCCGAACTCGAAGGTGCAGTCGGCGGGCGCGTCGAGCCAGGCGGCGACGTCCTCCACGTTGGACATCGTCGCCGACAGCGCGACGACCCGGGGGTCACAGAGCCGGCGGAGCCGCGAGACCGTCACCTCGAGAACCGCCCCGCGCCGATCGGAGTCCAGCAGGTGGACCTCGTCGATGACGCAGCAGTCGACGTCGGTGACGAACGAGTACCGCGGCGAGTCGTGCTTCCGGGTCGCCGAGTCGGCCTTCTCGGGGGTCATCACGAGGATGTCCGCGCGCTCCGCGCGCCGGGGGTCGAGGTCGCGCTCGCCGGTGACGACGTAGACGGAGTAGCCCAGGTCCTCGAAGCGGTCCCACTCGGCCTCCTTCTCGTTGGTGAGCGCCCGCAGCGGCGCCAGGAAGAGGGCCGTCCCCTCCTGGCGGAGCGTCCGGCAGATCGCCAGCTCCGCCAGCGCCGTCTTCCCGCTGGCGGTGGGGGCGCTCACGACGACGTTCTCGTCGGTCTCGAGGACCGCCGGGAGGGCCTCCAGCTGCATCCGATTGAACGACTCGAACGGGAAGGCGTCGGCGAACTCGTCGTCCAGCGCGTCGGCGACCGCGGGCGGGGGTGCCACGCCTGGAGTGGGACCCCGATGGACCAAAAACGCATCCCTTCACCGCCACTTTTTGCACACTCCGCCGGTTCGGCGCCGTCGGCGCCGAACACGGCTCCGTGGCAAAAACGTGGGGAAAAATAGCGCGTGCTC
>SLIW01000298.1 GCA_007135435.1 Natronomonas sp. | reverse complement strand
TGGACCTCGGGGAGACCGTCCGGGTGATCCTGGAGACCGAGCGGCTCCGGCCGGGGATCCACGAACTCGAGGTCGGCCTCCTGATCGCGGGCCAGGGCGAGGTGGCGTTCACCGTCGACGACGCGATCACCGAGGAGGACCTGCTCGACGTCGACCCGGCGGAGCTGACCGTCGCGGAGCTCCGCTCGATCGCGGCCGATATCCGGGAGCCGACGACCCTCGAGCGGCTGCTCGCGGCGGAACAGGAGGGCGACGCGCGGAAGACGGCCATCGCGCTGCTGGAGGATCGGCTCGAGGCGACGGACACCCGGCACCCGGAAGGGGCGGGACCAGCCGAACCGACCGGGCGCCCCGCCGACGGGACCCTCGTGACAGCGCTGCTGGTCGAGGCGCTGGCGTCGCCCAGGCAGGTCTCGGTGTACCTCGCCGTCCAGGCACTCGGCGGTGGCACGCCCACGGAGATCGCCGGGAGGACGCTCATGTCAGAACGCACCGTGGCGACGACGCTCGAGGATCTCGGACGCCGGGGACTGGCCGAGCGAGACGAGGAGGGGCGGTACCGCGTCGTCGACCCCGTCACGGCGCTCCTGCAGCGACAGCACGACCTGTGGACGGTGCTACGGAGCGCGTTCTGACGACACGACTCCTGCGCCAGCCGGGACGGGGAGCAGTCGTCTCTCCCTTGGACCTGTCGGCGGGGGCCTGTCTGCTGGGAGAACCGCTCCTCTCCGTCGTACTCGCCGGCCACGTTAGCGTGCCTGTCCCTCCCGGCACCGGGTTTAAGGGCACCCCAGCCGACCTAGGAGGAGGATGATACACGCCGAAGGTCCCCTGCTGTCGGTCGACGTGGGATCCCGGGAGGCGACCACCGTCGAGGTCGACGCGGTGCTGGAGTCGTTCATCGGTGGCCGTGGCCTCGGGACGGCACTCGCCCACGACCGGATCCCGTTCGACGCCGACCCGTTCGGCCCCGAGAACAGCCTCGTCTTCGCGGCCGGCCCGCTGCAGACGACGGTGATGAGCTTCACCGGGCGGCTGTCCTGTACGGGCCTGTCGCCGCTCACCGATGGCCTCCTGTCGTCGAACGCCGGGGGCTTCATGTCCCGCCCGTTCGTCGACACCGGCTACTCGGCGGTAGAGGTCACCGGTGAGGCGGACGAGCTCGTCGGCGTCCACGTCACGGACCAGGGCGTCGAGTTCCAGCCGGTGCCTGAGCTCGCCGGGGCGACGGTCGGCGAGACCGTCGAGGCGATCCAGGAGGACCGCAGCCTGGGCAGCGAGCACACCGCCGTCGTCGGCCCGGCGGGCGAGAACGGCGTCCGGTTCGCCTCGATCATGACCTCGAAGTCGCGCGCGTTCGGCCGCGGCGGCCTCGGTGCCGCCCTCGGCGCGAAGGACGTCAAGTTCCTCACCTTCGACGGCGACTCGCCGCCCGAGGTCGAGGGCCTCGACGACGAGCTCGTCATGGAGATCCACCAGGAGGCCTCCGAGTCCGGCAGTCCGATGAAGGACGCCGGGACCGTCTCCGTCTCGGACTTCGCCAACGCCGTCGGGGCTCTCCCGACGCGGTACTTCCAGGAGCTGCAGTTCGAGCACATCGACGACATCGGATCGGCGGCGGTGATCGAGCACAAGTACAAGAAGGGAACCTGCTCGGCGTGTGCGTTCGCCTGCAAGCTCCCGACCCGGGACGAGGAGTCCGGCCTCGAGACCGAGGGACCGGAGTACGAGACGATGATGGCCTTCGGGTCGAACGCGCTGGTCGACGACTTCGTGGCGATCATGCGGTCCAACGAGCTGTGCGACCAGCTCGGGATGGACACCATCTCCTGTGGCGATGTCGTCTCGGCGTACCTCGCGGCCGAAGACGAGTTCGGAAACGTCGCGCTGATCCACGAGCTGATCGAGAAGATCGCCCACCGTGAGGGGATCGGCGACACGCTCGCCGAGGGCATCGACCGGTTCCACGAGGAGCTCGGCGTCGAGAACTGGACGATGAAAGGCATGGAGTTCGCCGCCCACGACGGCCGGACGCTCAACGGTCAGGGCCTGTCGTTCGCGACGGCCAACCGCGGCGCCGACCACATGTACGCCGAGATGTACCAGCTCGAGTACCCGCTCGTCGCCCCCGATCGCGCGCTCGACGCCGACGGCGTGGCGGGCAAGTCCGAGCGGCTCATCGAGATGGAGAACAAGAACGCCGTCCACGACTCGGGCGTCCTCTGCAAGTTCGCCTTCTCGAACATGACCGAAGACCGCTACGCCCGGCTGTTCGGCACCGACTGGGAGACGCTACAGGCCGTCGGCGGGCGGATCGTCGAGCTCGAGCGCCACTTCAACGGCAAGCGCGGCTTCGACCGCTCGGACGACGACGCGCTCCCCTACGAGCTCGAGGGGCTCGACGCGGAGCTGTCGAACTACTACGAGCTCCGCGGCTGGAACGACGACGGCACCGTCCCCGATCCGAACGTCGAGGGCGGTGCCGCGACCGCGGCCGACGACTGAGTCGCCACGCCCCTTGGACCGACCGCTCGGAGTACCATCCTGGCCGTTCCCTCGGCCGACCGCTGGCCGTTCCCTCGGCCGACCGTTTACAAACCATGACGGGGCCAGACCCCCCATGAGCTAACGACTGGAGGCCGACGTCTCGCGGGTGTGCGGGTGTCGCGTCGGCCGATACGCCGGATCAGTACCCCGCTGACCTCCGATCCAGGGGTGACGGTCGACCTGGCTCCCCGGGAGCCCACCTGAGGCCGACGCCTACTGCATCGATCCGGAGACACCCGCCTGTTCGCCCCAGTCCTACGCGCCACCGCGCCAGGCGGTCTCCCCGTCCCCGCCTCCGGTCTTGTAGGTCCCGAGGCCGGTGGCGATGTCGACCCCGTCGTCGTCGACGACCGACACCTCGACGGTGGCGACGCTGTTGCCGTTCCGGACGACCTCGGCCTCCGCGCGCAGCGTCCCCCCGGTCGCCGGCGACAGGTAGTCGATTCGCATGTTGATCGTCGGCGTGACCCTGTCGTTCGCGGAGATGGCCGCCGCACCGCCGACGGTGTCCGCCAGGGCGTAGGCCACGCCGCCGTGGGCGATCAGCCGCTCGGGGTTCGACGAGTGGACGTCGCCCAGCTCGAGCCGGCCGACGGCCCTCCCGTCGGCGGCCTCGAGCAGTTCGATCCCGAGGTGCTCGTTGAACGGCATCCGGTCGAACGTCTCGGTGAGGTCCATGTCGACCCCTCCGCCGCCGGTCGTCAAAAGGCCGTCCACTCGACGGCCGTCCACTCGACGGCCGGCCCGTGGGGCGTCTGAGCCTCGACCGCCCGTGGGTCGTCCGGTGGCCCGTTGGCGTGTCCCTCGGCCGCGGGCGTAACTGACAACACCCCTCCGCTCGAGCGGAGAGGTATGTTCGACGAGATCATGGAGAAGTTCGAGGACAGCCCCAGCCAGCAGGCTGTCATCCGGCTCATCCTCGAGCGCGGTTTCTCGGTCAACGACGAGGGGAGGGTCGTCTCCGGCGGCATCGAGATCCCCAACACCGGGATCGCCCGCGAGATCGACGTCGACCGCCGGGTCGTCGACGCGACGACCGACGCCATCCTCGCCGACGAGGAACTGCGCCGGATCTTCCAGAACATCTCGGCGATCCCCTCCCTGATGGACCTCGCGCCGGTGCTGGACCTGACCGTCCTCACGATCCTCCCGACGGACGCCGACCAGCCGGGCATCGTGGCGGAGGTCACCTCGCGGATCGCCGATCGGGGCATCTCGATCCGCCAGACGATCAGCGAGGACCCGGAGTTCACCGACGAGCCGAAGCTCTACGTCGTCACGGACGAGCCGCTGGCCGGCGACCTGATCAACGAGATCAGGGCGCTGGGATTCGTCCGGAAGATCGAACTCGAGTGATGGACTCGCTGTACGAGTGATGGACTCGCTGCTCGGTCGAGGCAGGACGCACTCGAGGGTCGTGCCACGAACTCGGTGAAGGTCGGTAGATCGAGCTGCTCCGGGCCTCGCTCGTCAGTTCTGGGTCGGGTCCGACTCCCCGTGGGTGACCGCCTCGTCCGGTGGGTCGTGACCCTCGACGGCCTCGGCGATGTCGGTCTCCTTGGGGGTGTCGACGTGCCAGCGGTCGACCGACGTCTCGTAGTCCGCCAGCCGGTTCGAGACCCGGATCTTCAGGTCGTCGTCGTTGACGTTCACCTCGAAGACGTAGTCGTCGGCGTCGGGGTCGGCGCGCCGGAGGTTCGCGCTCACGAGCTCGTTGTCGAAGTAGTACGGCGACATCTGGGTCATGACGTTGCGGTAGACGCTCCCCTCGACCTTCCGGAGGGCCTTCCGCGTCGCCGAGTCGGCGGCGCGGGCGACGTAGTTGATCGACTCCCGCCACTCGTCGACCGCCTCGCCGGGGTCCTCCTCCTCGAGGCGCTCGTAGGAGTCGGCGATCTTCTCGCCCGCCGACCGGAGGTCCTCGTCGGGGGTCTTGCCCGCCTTCTCGCCCTCGCCCTCGCCGACGCTGGCCTGCTCTGCGGTCTTCCGGTTGACGTCCTCGCCGAGGCGCTCGTCGGCCTTGGGCCGCCACTCGTCCCACGCCTCGAGGGCGTCCTCGTCGACCGGCTGGTCCTCCTCGGCGAGATCCTTGAGCGCCCGGGTGATCCGCTCGCCGTGCTCGACGACGTCGACCCAGGTGCCCCGGATCTTGAACCCGGAGACGCTCTCATCGACCTCCATCGGTGGGCACTACTGCGTCAGTGACCTTACGTCTTGTCGCCAGCTCGTCGACTGGAAGGACGACGGCAGATCGAGCGGGTCGTTCCCCGCTCGTGGCCACGGCCCCAGTGGGGCTCCGCTACGCCGCTATGTCCCCGGCCGACACCTGTCTTTATGCCGACGGCGCCCCCGCTTCCCGTATGCCGATAGTGGATCGCGACGACGCCCACGTCATCACGCACTCGCTGGCGAAGCACACGCTCTCCTCGCTTCGCTCGGTGGACACCGACCAGGTGGCGTTCCGCGACGGCCTCGTCGAGCTCGGCCGGCTCTGCGGGTTCGAGATCATCGACGGCATGATGGACACGGAGTACGTCTCCATCACGACGCCCCTGGCGGAGACGACCGGCGAGGTGGTCAAGGGACTCGACCAGGTGGTCATCGTCACCGTCCTCCGGGCGGCGACCCCGTTCGTCGAGGGGCTCCTCCAGGCGTTCCCGCACGCGCCCCAGGGGGTCATCTCGGCGGGTCGGGACGAGGAGGCAGGGATGGACGAGTCGGGCGAGTTCCCGATCACCGTCGACTACGTCAAGCTCCCCGACATCGACGCCGAGGACACGGTGATCGTCGCCGACCCGATGCTCGCGACGGGGAGCACGATGGTGGCGGTCCTCGACGAGGTGCTCGCGAAGGGCTCCCCGGAGCGGCTGGTCGTCCTCTCGGCGGTGTGTGCGCCACCGGGGCTCGTCCGCGTCGACGAGGCGTACCCGGCCGCCGACGTCCTGACGGTCAGCATCGACGAGCGCCTCGACGACGACGGCTACATCGTCCCGGGGGTCGGCGACGCCGGCGACCGGGCGTTCGGTACCTGAGACGGCCACCACAGTATCGGTTCGTCGCCACGGCCTACCGCGGTCCCTGCTCCGGTCCATCGCGCTCCTAACTGCAGCCCACAGCACCCACGGACGTGGCCGCTTTCACTGATCGTCGTGGCTTCTGTCACTGGCCATCGTGGCTTCTGTCACTGGTCGTCGTGTCCCCTGTCTCTCGCTGGGATGGCCCGCGGCATCCATCGGCGAGTCGGTCGGTCGCCGGCGGACTATCGGCGTCGTTCCACCGACGTCCGGAACCACGGTTTCGCCTCGAGGTTCGGCCACCGGCCGTGTCGCCTTCGATCCGTCAGATCGGTCGGCGAACCCGCTCGTTTCGCCTGGACCGCGACGCCAGCTGTCGATTTCGCTCCTGACGAAACGTCAGACGCCCGGCGTACGCACCGGTTCCGACGTCGGAGGCGGGCGTCCGGCAACCCCCTCGCTTCAGCTGGACGGCGGCGCCCTCCGGCGATCTCGGTCCTGGAGAAACGTCAGACGAGCGTCATCGTCGCGTCGGCTCGTCACGGCTGGCCGGTCTCGCGAACCCCCTCGCTTCACCTGGACGGCGTCGCTGTCGTGCGGTTTCACTCCTGTCGAAGCGTCAGACACGGCTCAGTCCCCGCGCGAGTCGAGCTCCACCCGACCGCTGGTCGCGCTCCGCAGTCGGTCACGGACCTCGTCGGATTCGGCGACAGGGACGCGGACGTCGAAGCGGACGCGCTCCCCGTAGTCCGCGTCGAACTCGACCCCCTCGCTCTCGAGCACGCCGCGGACGGTCCCGGAGTCGTCGTAGTCGACGGTCGCGGCGAACCGCTCGTGGGGCCGCGCCGTGACGACGCCGGCGGCGTCGACCGCCTCGTTCGCGGCCCGCGAGTACGCCCGCACCAGCCCGCCCACGCCGAGGTTGGTCCCCCCGTAGTAGCGCGTGACGACCACGACGACGTTCTCCAGGTCCCGACCCTGGAGCACCGAGAGGACCGGCTTCCCGGCGCTCCCGGAGGGCTCGCCGTCGTCGGAGGCGTACTCGCGGAACGGGTCCGCCCGGACCCGGTAGGCGGGGACGTGGTGGGTCGCGTCGGGCTCCCGGCGGGCCACCTCGTCGACGAACCCCTCGGCCGCCTCGACCGTCTCGGCGGGTGCCGCGCGACCGACGAACTCGGACCCCCGGACGGTGAAGCCGCACTCGGCCGATCGGGGGACGGTCTGGTAGGACTCGGCGTCGGCGGGGCCGTCAGCCGGCTCGGTCGGCCGCCCGTCCTCCTCTTCGGTCACGCGACGCTCACGCACCGAACTCTGGACGCCGGGGGTAAACGGCTTTCGCGTCCCGGGACACGGCCGATCCCCCGGCATCTGCGCGGCGGTGTCGGCGCGGTACCTCCACCAGTTTGGCCGTTCGACGCCACCCTCCACCGCTGGTCCACCGTTGGTCCTCCGCCGGTCCACCGTTGATCCTCCGCCGGTCCACCGCCGGTCCACCGTTGATCCTCCGCCGGTCCACCGCCGGTCCACCGCCAATGCACCGCCCGTCCACCGCCCTCCACGGGACGTTTATCCGAATCGACGGCGTAGACGACCGCGATGGACGCCGTCACGGTCGCGACCTTCCTGGCGGCCGGGCTGGCCAGCCTGTTCATGGCGTGGGCAATCGGTGCGGGCTCGTCGGGGTCGACGCCGTTCGCGCCGGCGGTCGGCGCCAACGCCGTCTCCGTGATGCGCGCGGGCTTCGTCGTCGGGATCTTCGGGTTGCTGGGGGCGACCCTCCAGGGGGCCAACGTGACCGAGGCGGTCGGCCGCGAGCTCGTCGTGGGCGATCCGCTCACGCCTGTCGCCGCCATCGTCGCCCTCTCGATCGCCGCCGCGCTCGTCGCCGTCGGAGTGTTCACCGGCTACCCGATCGCGACGGCGTTCACCGTCACCGGCGCGGTCATCGGCGCCGGGCTCGCCATGGGCGGCGCCCCGGCCTGGCCGAAGTGGCTCGAGATCCTCGCCGTCTGGGGGCTCACCCCCTTCGTCGGCGGCGGCGTCGCCTACGCGACGGCATGGCTGCTCCGCCACGAGGCGGTGGCCGAGGTCCTCGCGATCCCGGCGC
Organism: Natronomonas sp.; assembly: GCA_007135435.1. GTDB lineage: Archaea > Halobacteriota > Halobacteria > Halobacteriales > Haloarculaceae > Natronomonas. The sequence continues at coordinate 3,384 of SLIW01000298.1, read as the reverse complement.
TGGCCGCGCTCGTCGGCGCCATCCTCGCCAACGTCGAGTTCGTCCTCCTCGGCGGCGGCGGGGAGGCGGCGAGCGTCTCGGCGGCGATCGCGGGCGGGTCCGGATACCCGGGACGGGCGGCCGTCACGCTGCTCGTCGCCGCGACGATCGGCGGCGCGCTGGCGGCGGACATGCGGGCCGACGAGGCGGCGGGCGAACGCCACTTCCTGCTCGTGATGGGCGCGCTCGTGGCGTTCTCGGCCGGCGGGAGCCAGGTCGGCCTGGCGCTCGGGCCGCTCCTGCCGCTGTTGGAGGGAGCGGGCGTGGCCCTCCCGCTCGTGGCGCTGCTGTTCGGCGGCGGCGTCGGCCTGCTGCTCGGTTCGTGGACCGCCGCGCCGCGGATGATCAAGGCGATCGCCCAGGACTACTCCTCGCTCGGTCCCCGGCGTTCGATCGCCGCGCTCATCCCCTCGTTCGCCATCGCGCAGGTCGCCATCCTCCTGGGCGTCCCCATCTCGTTCAACGAGATCGTCGTCTCGGCGGTCGTGGGCGCGGGCGCGGCCGGCGCGGCCGGCGTGAGCGCCGGGAAGATCGGGTACACGGTCCTCGCGTGGGTGGCCTCCCTCGTCGGCGCCGGCGTCCTGAGCTACGTGCTCTACCTCGGTATCGTGGTGGTCTGATCCAGCACTGCGGGGCCGAGTCCGACCGATCCGACCTCCCGCCACGGGTCGACGCCGGCCGTCGTTCGTCCATCGCGCGGTCGTTATTCGGCCGTCGTTCGTCCATCGCCTGGGCGTCGTTCGTCCATCGTTCGGGCGTAACCCGTCCATCGCCCGGGTGTAACCTGTCCATCGCTCAGCAGTCACTCGTCCATCGCTCAGCAGTCACTCGTCCATCGCTCGGCAATCACTCGTCCTCGTCGGCTTCCTCGCTCCGCAGCTCGTCGTAGGCCTCGGTCCGGACGATGCGGGCCTTCATGATCCGGGTGTTCTCGACGCGCTCGACGACGATCTCGAGGCCGTCGTACTCGATGACCTCGCCCTCCTCGACGAGCCGGCCCGCCCGGTTGAAGATGAAGCCGGCGATGGTCTCGAACTCCTCGCCCTCGGGGATGTCGATGTCGAGCGCCTCGTTCACCTCGTCGATGTTGACCTCGCCCTTGACGACGGCCTCCTCGTCGGTGACGAACTCGATGGGCTGCTCCTCGCCGGCCTGGAGGATCTCGCCGACGATCTCCTCGGTGACGTCCTCCATCGTGACGAGCCCCTCGGTGGTCCCGAACTCGTCGATGACGATGACCATGTGCAGGCGGGTCTCGCGCATCTCGGCGAGTAGATCGTCGACGTTCTTCGACTCGGGGACGTGGAGCGTCTCCTCGATGAGGTCCTCGAGGGTGACGTCGTCGTTGGCGCCGTAGACGTGGTCCCTGACGAGGTCCGAGACGTGGACGATCCCGAGGATGTTGTCGAGGCTCCCGTCGTAGACCGGCAGCCTGGTGTGGCCCGACCGGACGCAGACCTCGATGGCCTCCTCGATGGTGGCGTCCTTCTGGACGGCCTCCATGTCGAGCCGCGGGGTCATCACCTCTTTGGCGATCGTGTTCGTGAACCGGAAGATGCGCTGGAGCATCTCCCGCTCGTCCTCCTCGAGGACGCCCGCGCGCTCGCCCGTCTCGATGATGTCCCGGATCTCCTCGCGGGTCACGTAGGTCGACTCGATCTCCGCGCGGCCGCCGGTGATCTTGTTGACCTGCCGGGTCAGGTAGTCGAAGGTGACGATCAGCGGCAACAGCAGGTACTCCGAGGCCTTGAGTGGCTTCGCGATGCGCAGCGCCCACGACTCGGTGTTCTCGACGGCGTAGGACTTCGGCGCGCTCTCGCCGAAGAGCAACACGAGCGAGGTGATGCCGAAGGTGGCGATGAAGACCGCCACCGACTGGCTGAAGTACAGCGTCAGGAGGCCCGTCGCGAACGACGACATCGCGATGTTGACGATGTTGTTGCCGACGAGGATCGTCACGAGCAGCCGGTGGGGGTCGTCCTTGAGCTCCTTCAGCGTCTCCGAGTTGGGCAGGTTGTCGGCCACCAGCGAGTCGACCCGGTGGGGCGGCAGCGCGAACATGGCGATCTCCGAGGAGGAGAAGAACCCCGAGAGCGCCAGCAGCACCAGGATGACGAGCGCGCCGACGACCGCGACGGTCGTGTCGCTGACGGGCAGCCCACCCGGATCGGGGCCGACCTGTGACGCGACGAGCGCGATCTGCCAGGCGAGAGAGCCCATCTTGGACGCCCCGTCTACTCCGCCGTCGGGATTAAGGCTTGTCATGGATGTCGGCCTCGAAACCGGGCGACTGGGTGGGTTCCCGGCCGTGTCGTGGCTGGGTCGGTCCCAGGTCGTGTCGTGGCTGGGTCACCCCCAGTCCGTCGTCCGACCGTCGCGACGCTCGGCCACCCGGCTATGCGTCGACGGCTTCCGGAGGCGACACCCTTAGGCGGCGACCGTCCCAAATCGTGTGCATGAACGAGGACGGCGATCCGCACCTGACGCTGTACCGGCTGCAGGCCTGTCCGTACTGCGAGCGCGTCGTCCGGGTGCTCCAGGACCTCGGGGTGCCGTACCGCTCGCGGTTCGTCGAGGCCCGGCACTCCCGCCGGGACGTCGTCAAGCGCCTCACCGGCGCCCGGACGGTCCCCGCCCTCGTCGACGAGCACACCGGCGTCACGATGTCCGAGAGCGCCAACATCGTCGAGTACCTCGAGACCACCTACGGCGACCGGGGGACTGAATCCGCGCGCGCTATCGCGTCCGCCGACGGTGGTGTGGAGACGTGAGCCCCGACTTCGACGTCGTCGAGCTCGGTCCCACCGACCACGTGGCGGAGGGCGAGGAGGCGCCTGATTTCACCCGTCCGCTGGTGAACGACGAGTACTGGGAGGACGCCTCGCTGTCGGGGCTCCTCGCGGATGGACCCGTCGTCCTCGTGTTCCACCCGATGGACGGCGACTTCCCGGCGGTCTACATCTGGCAGGCGATCCGGGATCGGGGCTGGGACGACCTCGACGTCCAGGTCGTCGGCCTCTCGATCTCCTCGCCGTACGAGCACTCGCGGTTCCTCGAGGAGTGGGGCGTGGAGGCGTACCGCCTGTTCTCGGACCCGCAGAACGGGGTCGCGGAGGCCTACGGGATCGTCCACGAGCTCGACGGGATGGCGGGGGTGTCGGAGCCACGGCCGGCCGTCTTCGTCGTCGACCCCGACCGGACCGTCCGCGACGCCTGGGTCGCCGAGGAATGGCCCGAGTTCCCGCCGTACGACGAGGTCGAGGCGGCCATCGAGGCTGCCGTCGAAGCGGAGGGAGAAGCGGACGTCGACGCGGGCGACGAGGAGACGACCGGCGAGGAGACAGC
>SLIW01000104.1 GCA_007135435.1 Natronomonas sp. | reverse complement strand
TGAACACCGTCGCCAACTCCCTCCGGAGCATCGTCCCTCGATCGCTACGGGCAGCTGTGCAGCTCGGGCTCGCGGCACTCGGGACGGTCGTGATCCTCGGAAGTCTCCTCTCGTTCGCGACCGTCTTCATCGCGATGCCACCCAGCGAGAGCGGCTTCGCCGAGGGGCTGGCGATCGTGGTCTTCGGACTGTACGCCCTGGCGGGATTCGTCGTGCTGGCGGCTGGCCTCTGGATCCCACAGCGTGGTGACGACGGGATCCAGTTCTCGTCGCGGCAGCGGACACTCCTCGCGTACGGCGTGGTGGCACCGATCGTGGGCGTCCTCGCCATCCCGATCGGCTCCACGCTCGCGCCCCCGCTAGCCGATCCACTCCGCTCGGTTCTGGTGGTTATCGTCGTGGCCCTCATCCTTAGCGGTCCCTTCGCCACCCTGTCGGCCGTGGGGATGAAACTCCGCTCGGCGTACCGCTAAAACCGATCGAGTCGATCTGAGTCGGAAGGATCGTGGGGGAACTCCATAGCTGGTACAGCCGGGTGCTACCGCGAAGCGGTCCAGCAAGCCGATTCACACCGAGAGGTCGACGCGCCGCAGTCGCTGGGCGTTGACCGCGACGATGACCGTGCTCGCGGACATGAGCACGGCCCCGACCGCGGGTGTGAGCAGGATGCCGATCGGCGCGAGGACGCCGGCGGCGAGGGGCAGGGCGAACACGTTGTAGCCGGCGGCCCACACGAGGTTCTCCTGCATCTTGCGGTAGCTCTTGCGGCTCAGGCGGACGAGGTGCGCGACGTCGCGGGGGTCGTTCTCGACGAGCACGACGTCCGCCGATTCGACGGCGACGTCGGTCCCCGAGCCGATGGCGATCCCGACGTCCGCGCGGGTCAGCGCCGGGGCGTCGTTGACGCCGTCGCCGACCATCGCCACGAGATTGCCCTGCTCCTGGAGTTCGATGATCTTCTTGTCCTTGTCTTCCGGCAGCACCTCGGCAAAGTAGGTGTCGATGGCCAATTCTTCGGAGACGGCACGCGCCACGTCCTCGGAATCCCCCGTCAACATCGCGACCTGGATGTCCATGTCGTGGAGCGCCTCGATCGCCTCGCGACTCTCGTCCCGGATGACGTCGGCCAGCGCGACCGCGGCGATCGCCGTCTCGTCTCGCAGGAGGTACACGACGCCTTGACCGCGATCGCCGGCCTCGTCGGCGAACGATTCGAGACGGTCGTCGGGTTCGACGTCGAGATACCGGAGGAGGTTCGGTCCACCCACGTAGATCGTGTCGCCGTCCTGCAGTTCTGTGCCGTCCACACCGGGTGCGGCTGCGGTCGTCGCCTCGATGGTCGCGCGGACGCCCCGCCCTTCGAGCGCCTCGAACGCCCGCACGCCGGGGATGGACACGCTGCGTTCTCGGGCCTCCTCGCGGATGGCCTCCGCGATCATGTGTTCGGAGTCGCCTTCGGCGGCAGCCATCAGCGCGAGGACGTCGTCCTCGTCCCAGTCCGCCACCGTGGCCACGTCGACGACGCCCTGCTCGCCCTTCGTGAGCGTCCCCGTCTTGTCGAAGACGATCGTATCGAGGTTGCGAGCGTCCTCCATGGCGATCCGGTCGCGGATGAGCATCCCGTTGCGCGCCGCCATCGTCGTGTTGATGGCGACGACCAGCGGTACGGCGAGCCCCAGGGCGTGTGGACAGGCGATGACCAGAACGGTCACGACCCGGTTGATCACGGGCACCCCGAAGCCGACGGCGACCGTCCAGGCTACGGCGGTCACCGCGGCAACCGCGATCGCCGCGTAGAACAGCCACCCGGCGGCGCGATCGGCGAGGACCTGCGTTCGAGACCGGCTCTGCTGGGCGTCCTCGACCAGCCGCATGATCCCCGAGAGCGTCGTCTCGTCACCTGTCGCGGTGACACGGACCCGGAGGCTGCCGTCCCGGTTCGTCGTCCCGCCGATGACCTCGTCGCCGGGTTCCTTCTTGATCGGCCGTGACTCCCCGGTGATCATCGCCTCGGTGACGTTCGACTCCCCCTCCTCGACGACGCCATCCGCGGGGACGTTCGATCCCGGCCGGACGAGGACCAGGTCGTCCGCTGCGAGTTCGGCGACCCGGACCTCCTCCACCTCGCCGGACTCGGTGATCCGTTCGGCGGTGTCCGGCATCAGCTCGGCGAGTTCGTCCAGCGCCCCGGATGCACGCCGGACGCTCCGCATCTCGATCCAGTGGCCGAGCAGGAAGATGACGATCAACGTGACGAGCTCCCAGAAGAGCGGCTCGCCGATGTCAAACGCGACCGCGGCGGTACTGTAGACGAAGGCGACGGTGATGGCCAGCGAGATCAGGAGCATCATCCCCGGCTCGCGGTTGCGTGCTTCGACAGCACCCATCCGCAGGAACGGAACGCCCCCGTAGACGAAGACGGCGGCACCGAGGAGTGGTGCGACCAGTTCGCTCCCGGGGAAGGCGATCGCGGTGTAGCCGAACCACTCCTGGAGCATCTCGCTGTAGTAGAGGACCGGGACCGAGAGGGCGAAGCAGACGAAGAACCGCCTCTTGAACATCTCCTCGTGGCCGGAGTGATCGACGTGGTCGTCGTGGTCGTCGTGGTCGTCGTGGTCGACGTGTCGGACGTGGTCGTCGTGGTCGTCGTGGTCGTCGTGGTCGACGTGTCGGACGTGGTCGTCTTCTCGTTCGACGTAGTCGTCTTCCGGAGGACAGTCCGTGCGTTCCGGTTCGTCGGCCCGACGTTCGGCATCCGTCGCGCTCAGCTCGCAGATCCGGCAACATGGACACTCGCGGTCGGTCGGTTTCCCTCCGACTGGA
>SLIW01000428.1 GCA_007135435.1 Natronomonas sp. | reverse complement strand
TACCTGTAGGCGCCACGTCCGACGACTGAGCGCCGATCCGACGACCGAGCGCCGATCCGACGACCGAGCGCCGATCCGACGACCGAGCGCCGATCCGACGACCGAGCGCCGATCCGACGACGGTGTGCCAGTCCGTCGACCGACGGAGAGCGATCGGCGGCCCCCGGTTTATGTACCATGACGGGACCACCGTGCGTGTGCGCTAAGCAGCGCCGGCGGTCCGCCAGGAGGGTGTGCGGCACACGGATCGTCGACTGGAGGCGTGCCGCCTGTCAGCCAGCCTGATCGACCCGCGGGAGCGATCCGAATGGATCGGCCGGGGACCGCGCCGGTCGGGGGCTCCGACGGTCCCGGAGCCAATCAGTCGGCAGCTAGATCGACTGTGCCGGGAGGACGAACACCGGGGTGTCGACCCGCTTGAGCACCGCCCTGGTCGTCGAGCCGATCGTCGAGATGCCCCCGGTGCGCGCCGGCCCCAGGATGATCTGGTCGACGTCGTTCTCGCCGGCGAAGGTCACGATCTCGCGGGCGGGATCACCGTCGCGGCGGATCGTCCGAATCTCAACCAGCGCCGCGAGCTCCACCTGGGCGAGGTCGAGTGCGGCCTCCCCATCGTCGTCCTCGTCGGGCACGTCGACGGTGAGGACGTACACCTCGTCGTCGGGCTCGAGCTTCCCCTCGAGGTACTCGCAGGCCGCCTCAGTCGTCGCTGCCGAGGCTGTCGCCACGAGGTACCTCGTCATCGCCCCTCGTTCGCCCAGCCGCGGTTAATCACTTTCGCCGCCGTCGACCCGGTTGCGCAGGGGCCGTCCGTCCGCCAGGCGCTCGACGTTCCCCGCGACGATGTCCGAGAGGCGTTCGTAGTACCGGGGAGTCGCCCCCGCCGTGTGCGGCGTCACCAGGACCTCGTCGAACTCCCACAGGGGGTGCTCGCGCGGCAGAGGTTCGGGGTCGGTGACGTCCAGCACGGCGCCCCCGATGGCGCCGCTCCGGAGCGCGGCGACGAGCGCGTCGGTCTCGACGACGGCGCCGCGGGCGATGTTGACGACGACGGCGTCGGTCGGGAGCGTCCTGAGCTCCTCGCTGCCGATCAGTCCCCGCGTCTCGTCGGTCAGCGGACAGCACAATACGAGGTAGTCCGTCCGCGCGAGCACGTCGTGGAGGGCCTCCGGGCCGACGACCTCGTCGGTCGGGCCGCCCTCCTCGGGCCGCCTGCGGACGCCGAGTGTCGTCACGTCGAACGGCTCCAGGCGCCGCGCCACGGCCTCCCCGATGGCGCCCAGGCCGACGATGGCGACCGTCGAGCCCGCGACCTCGCCGGGGTTGAACGGTTGCCACGTGTCCGCCCGCGCGGCCTCGTGGAACCGCCGCGAGAACGCCAGGATGGCGCCCACCGCGTGCTCGGACGCGTTCGGTGCGTGCACCCCGGCGGCGCTGGTCACCGCGACGCCCGCCTCCGTGAACGCCTCCATGGGGAGGTGGCCGTATCCGGCGTAGACGCAGGCGAACAGCCGGAGTTCGTCCGCCCGATCGAGCAGCGATTCGTCGAATCTCGGCCCGGTGACCACCTCGGCGGTGGCGACCGCCCGCCGTTCCTCCTCCGGGGTGTGGGCCCGGACCACGGTGTGGTCGTCGAGGCGCGAGCGCAGTTCGCTCTCGTATCGGTCGAGCGGGAGTCGGTGGACGCCCTCTCGGAGCACGAGCACTTCCATGCGCCCGGCTTCGAGCGGGGGCTATATCAACGTCGACCCCACCGCGAGCATCCCCGACGGCAGGGGTCGACCGGTGCTCGATCTACAATCGGTTGGATCACACCCCGGCGAACGCGGGCGGGTCGTCACCGTCGAAGTGGTTCACTCCCCGATGAACTCCGGTGACTCGTCGCCACCGAAGGCGGCGAGCCCCCGCTCGAAGTCCTCGGACCGGGTGAGTCGAGCGATGGTCTCGCCCTCGTCGGCGAGCTGGGCGTCGAGCGGCGTCTCGAGGCTCTCGGCGAGGAGCCGCTTCGTCGCGGCGTACGCCCGCGTCGGCCCAGACGCCAGGCGCTCGGACTCCTCCGCGAGGCGGGCGTCGAGGTCGTCGTCCGGGACCACCTCCGTCGCGAGCCCGAGATCGACGGCCTCCTCGGCGCCGATCGGTTCGTCACGGAAGGCGATCTCCTGGGCACGCCGGAGGCCGACCAGCCTGGGGAGGAAGTACGTCGACCCACCGTCGCCCGACAGTCCGATCCTGGGGTAGGCGAACTCGAACCGGGCGGACTCGGCGATCAGGACGACGTCCGCACAGATTGCCGGGCCGATGCCGCCGCCCGCGGAGACGCCGTTCACGCCCGACACCACGGGCTTCGGCGCGCGGACGAGCTGGCTGACGAACTCGTGGAGCCCGCCGGCGAGCGCCCGCAGGGTCGGCTCGTCGCTCCCGTCGCCGGACAGCGTCGTCAGGTCCGCCCCCGTGTTGAAGGCGCCACCGCTGCCGGTCACCGCCACGCACCGGACAGCCTCGTCGCTGACGACGTCGTGAGCGGCCTCGACGAGCTCAGCGGCCATCCCCTCGGTCAGGGAGTTGTGCGCGTCCGGGCGGTCGAAGGCGATCCGGGCGACGGCGTTCTCCCGCGTCACCTCCAGCGTCTGGTAATCGCTCATACGACGACCAGACGCGTGGTGGCGCCTTAAGCGTCGGTCCCTCGGTCGGCCCATCCGGCCAAGCGGCTCGACGGCTCGACGGCTAGGCGCCCGGGCGCCCAGGTGGCCAGGCGGCCAGGCGGCCAGGCGGCCAGACGGCCAGACGGCCATTCGGCCAAGCGGCTCGACGGCTCGACGGCTAG
>SLIW01000343.1 GCA_007135435.1 Natronomonas sp. | reverse complement strand
TGGTCGGTCACGGTCACCGGGAACTCGCAACCCTCGTCGTCGTGGTCCGCCGCGGCGGGGGCGGCGACGGCGGCGGCCCCGATCGCGGCGAGCGATACCACCAGCAGCGCCGTCAGCAGGACGGCGCGCGAACTGTGTCGCTTCGTCATCGCCCTGACGTGGAAGCGTATACAATAAGTATTTGGCTATCTCAACTACGCTTGGAATGGTCCTCAGGCGCACCGCCGCGTGGTCGGCAGGGCTGGTGACGATGCTGGTCGTGGTGGTGGTGGCCAGCGCGACGCTGGGCCCGGCCAGCGTCGGGCCGCGCGAGGTCGCCTACGTGATCCTGAACGCCCTCGCGGTGCCCCTCGTGACCACCAACGGCGTCGTCTGGTACGCGCCGTTCGACCTCCCGGTCGACGCGACCGCCGAGACCATCGTCACGCGGATCCGCCTGCCGCGGATCGTCCTCGGGGCGATCGTCGGCTTCGCCCTCGCGCTCGCGGGGACCGTCATGCAGGGGTTCTTCCGGAACCCGATGGCAGATCCGTCGATCATCGGCGTCTCCGCGGGGGCCGCCGTCGGGGCGGTCGCGTTCATCGTCCTGCCGATCTCGTTCGCGTTCGGCCTGCCGGCGTTCGCCTTCGCCGGGGCGCTCGTCGCCGCCTTCGGGGTCTACCTCATCGCCACCGAGGGCGGCCACACCCCGGTGGCGACCCTCCTGCTCGCCGGGATCGCGGTCCAGACGTTCCTCGGCGCGGTCATCTCGTACATGCTGCTGCAGGCCGGCGACAGCCTGGAGACCGCCGTCATCTGGCTGATGGGCCACCTCCACCACAGCACCTGGGGCCGGGTCCGGCTGGCACTGCCCGTGGTGGCGATCCTCTTCGTCGTCCTGTTCGCGTACGCCCGCGACCTGAACGTCCTCCTCCTCGGCGAGGAGGACGCCCACACTCTCGGGATCGAGGTCGAGCGGACCAAGCGCATACTGCTCGCGACCTCGAGCGTGGTCACCGCGGCGGCGGTCGCCGTCTCGGGCGTCATCGGCTTCGTCGGCCTCATCGTGCCGCACATGATGCGCCTGCTCGTCGGGCCAGACCACCGGGTGCTGATCCCGACGAGCGCGCTCGCCGGCGCGGTCTTCCTGGTCGCGACCGACACCCTCGCCCGGGCTGGTCCCGCCGAGGTCCCGGTCGGGATCGTCACCGCCGCCCTGGGCGCCCCGTTCTTCCTCTACCTGCTGCGCAAGCGGGAGGTGCACGCGCTGTGATCGACCTCGCCGACGTCGGCGTCGAGCTCGGGGGGACGCCCATCCTCGCGGACGTCTCGCTGTCGGTCGACGAGGGCGAGTTCCTCGCGCTCGTCGGGCCGAACGGCGCCGGGAAGACGACCCTCCTGCGGACCTGCAACGGGCTGCTCGAGCCCTCGACCGGCCGGGTGACGGTGGCGGGGGCGGACGTCACCGGGCTCTCCGCCCGCGAGCTCGGCCGACGGGTCGCGACGGTCCCCCAGGAGACGAGCCTCGCGTTCGAGTTCGACGTCGAGGACGTCGTCGCGATGGGACGCACCCCGCACCGTTCGCGGTTCGCGACGGTGACCGCGGCGGACCGCGAGGCGGTCGCGGCGGCGCTCGAGCGGACCGAGACGGCCCGGTTCGCCGGGCGATCCGTCGACGTACTCTCCGGCGGTGAGCGCCAGCGGGTCGTCCTCGCGCGGGCCCTCGCCCAGGAGGCCCCGGTCCTCCTCCTCGACGAGCCCACCTCGAGCCTGGACGTCAACCACCAGGTCAGGACCCTGTCGATGGCGCGGGAGCTGGCGGACGAGGGCAAGACCGTCGTCGCGGCCATCCACGACCTCGAACTCGCCGCCCGGTTCTGCGACTCGGTGGCCCTGCTGTCGGACGGCCGCCTCCTCGAGTACGGCCCTCCCGAGGAGGTCCTCACCGCCGAGCACCTGGAGGTCGCCTTCGACGTCCGGGTCGCCGTGACGACGAACCCCGTGACGGGGACGCGCGCGGTGACGCCCCTGTCCGACGTCCCACCAGGCGACCGCCGCGTGCACGTCCTCGGCGGTGGCGAGCGGGCCGCCCGGACCATCGGCCGGCTGGTCGACGCCGGCGTCGAGGTGACCGCCGGGATCGTCCCCGAGGGGGACGTGGCGGTCGCGACCGCCCGGAGCGTCGCCGTGGAGGTCGTGACCGCCCCGCCATTCGGGCACCCGTCGGCGGATCGGCTCGAGGCCGCCGCGGACCTCGTCCGGATGGCGGACGTGACGATCGTCGCCGGCCCCGTGCACGACGGCGATGGCGGCGATGCCGGCGATCCCGGCGGCGGTGGCGGTAGCCGTGCCGGATCGGGTACCGTTTCCGGTGCCGGGGAGCCCGCCGATATTGGGCCGGATGCGGACGGCGAGCGGACGCCGTCGAGCGTGGGTACCCCGAACGGCGATCTGGCCCAGCTGGGGGACGACCTCCTTGTTCTCGAGGGACTCGAGCGTCCCCGGGGCGTCGAGGCGCGGACGGTGGCCGACCGGGAGCTCGTCGTCGCCGTCTCCGAGTTCGACTTCGAGCAAGAACACGAGCCGGAATCCGAATCCGAACCGGCGGAGTCCACGACGGCGCGGTCACCGGCGGTGGATTCCGTCGCGTCGCAACCAACGGAGGGGGACCGCTGAAGGCGACCGACCGACGGCCAACGAGGACCGGCGAGACACACCTGCAGCCCGACGGGCATCCCGAGGGGATGATCGGACGACCGCCGCACCGCGACGGTCAAAGAGCGACGCTGGCTCGGCGACGTGTCGAGTTCGGGACCGACCGCGGCGACGGTCAGTTCTTCCGCGTG
>SLIW01000364.1 GCA_007135435.1 Natronomonas sp. | reverse complement strand
GTTTCTCCCGGTCCCACCAGGTCCGAGCGGTGAGGCCCGCGTTCGGGGGTGTGCGTCAGCGCCACCTTCTGCGCCGTCGATAGGACCCGAGCGGCCCAGCTGCCCGCCCGCCCGTCCGTCCGTCGGTTCGGCAGCCCTCCCGTCCGTTGGGTCCGACCGTCCGATCGACCGTCCGATCGAGGCCAGGTACGGTTCGCCGCCGGATGGGCCACGCCTCGGCCGGGTCGCGGCGCGATCGGTCGAGAGAGCCATCTGACCCCCGATAGCCATCGGTCTCGCGATCCGCGAGGCGGGTTCGACTCCCGCCGGGGGCCTATGCTCGCAGGAACCCACCGAGTGCGGGTGTCGGTCCGCGTCCCCCGCGGCGCGGCCGGCGACGTGGAGGGCGGCGTCCGCGACGTCGTCGAGGGCGTCGATGGCGTCCGACGGGTCGAGGTCGACCGGCTCAAGGCCGTCCGTCCGGAGGCCCTCGACCTCCGCGTGGACGCCGACGTCGTCGTGACCCTCGACACGGAGGTGGTCGAGGTCCACGCGGCCGACGCGGCCGTGCACCACGACGCAGAATCGGTCGGCCTCGCCGACGCCCCCGCAGGTGTCGACGGCGTCGCCGAGCACCTCCGTGACGGCTTCGGGGTCCTCGAGGCCGTCGTCGACTGACACCGGTTCCGCGCCGTTCGGGGCGCGACGGGTTCGATCCCCGGCGGAACCCTGGGGCCTCGCCCCGTGATCACCATGGATAGCCCACGACGCCGCTCGTCCAGGAAGCATCGCGCGCACGACCACTCACAACCGGCCGCCGAGCGGGCCCGCCGACGGCGGTCCGCCCGGCGGGAGGCCCGGTTCCGCGCCGTCTCCCCCGAGGTCCGGCCCTACGCTGTCCAGACCTTCGGCGACCCGCCCCCGGGCGTCGCCAGCGTCGCCTGCATCGTCGTCCTGGTGGCGCTGGTGCTGGCGTCGCTCTCGCCGTTCCTGCTCGTGGCGGGTATGTTCGCCGCCGCCGTCTGCGTCGTGGCCGTCAGGGCGGATCCCGATCGGTAGGCGGATCCCTGGGTTCGCCGTCTCTGAAGACGCGCCCACGTCACCGCCGGCGGCGCGGTGTGTGACTGGACCCCCGCACGGACAGGAAAGCGACCGTCCCGACGAGCTCCACGACGTCTACCAGTAGGTACGAGACGGCCGATCAAGGGTCGCTCCTCCCCGCCGACTGGACGACCGCCGACTGGACGACCGCCGACTGGACGACCGCCGTCACGCACGTCCGGAGATAAATCCTCGATGCGTGGGTCGAAACGAGGACTCTTATAGGAGGGACCGATTTCACACAGGTAAACGTCACGTGAACGTCACCACGTCCGCCGGGCGACCCGTGATGAGGGTCCGAACCGCCCCGAGTCGGCCGTCTCCGGCGTTACACGCCGCAATGGGCGGTTCCGGGGAAAGATGGGGCAAGACGGATGGGGTGCAAAGCATTTATATGTGGAGTGGTCAAACCATATAAGCATAATGCCAGGCCCCACCCGCCAGCGAGAGCGCACCAGCGAGGAGGAGACGGAGACAGAAAACGAGACTGGCTGTCCGGAGTGTGAGTCGGACTCGCTGGTACGGAGCCCGGACGGGGGTGAACTCGTCTGTGACGACTGTGGGCTGGTGATCGAGGAGGAACACATCGACCGCGGTCCGGAGTGGCGGGCGTTCAACCACTCCGAGCGGCAGTCGAAGTCCCGGGTGGGCGCCCCGACGACCCAGACGATGCACGACAAGGGGCTCACCACACAGATCGACTGGAAGGACAAGGACGCCTACGGTCGCTCGATCTCCTCGGAGAAACGGAGCCAGATGCACCGGCTGCGCAAGTGGCAGGAGCGCATCCGGACGAAGGACGCGGGCGAACGGAACCTGCAGTTCGCCCTCTCCGAGATCGATCGGATGTCCTCCGCGCTCGGCGTCCCGCGGTCGGTGCGCGAGGTCGCCTCGGTCATCTACCGGCGCGCGCTCGACGACGACCTCATCCGCGGTCGCTCCATCGAGGGGGTCGCCACCGCCGCCCTCTACGCCGCCTGTCGCCAGGAGGGCATCCCCCGGTCGCTCGACGAGGTCGCCGAGGTCGCCCGCGTGGAGCAGAAGGAGATCGGCCGCACCTACCGCTACATCGCCCAGGAGCTCTCCCTCGGCCTCGAGCCCGTCGATCCCGTGCAGTACGTCCCCCGGTTCTGCTCGGAGCTGGGGCTCTCCGAGGAGGTCGAACAGAAGACCCGCGAGATCATCGAGGTCACCGCGGAGAAGGGGATGCTCTCCGGGAAGTCGCCGACGGGCTACGCCGCGGCGGCGATCTACGCGGCGTCGCTGCTCTGCAACGAGAAGAAGACACAGCGCGAGGTCGCCGAGGTCGCCCAGGTGACCGAGGTGACCATCCGGAACCGGTACCAGGAGCAGATCGAGGCCCTCGGAATCCACTGAGCCCGGACGACATCGCTATCTCCCCCAGTTTTCTCGGTTTATCGCTGTCACCAGTCCGGACTCCCGGTTGCCTTGCTCCTCAGTCGAGATCCCCCGGTGGATGTTGGCGTCCTGCCCAGTCTCAATGAACCCGTGGTGGAAGCGCTCGAACGCGATCCACCAATCGCGTGACAGTCACCGGCGTGCTCGTCCCCTCCTGGTCGACCATCCGTGCCGTCAACCACCACTACGTGGATAGGAACGAGACGCTGACAGATCAGGCTGAGGGGGTAGTCGCAACGAGAAAAGAGCCACCCATTGTATATTAGCATCCGCGCCGAGCGCAGCGAGGCGCGGTTCACGCGAACGACCGCGAGTCGCGCCAGCGCG
>SLIW01000446.1 GCA_007135435.1 Natronomonas sp. | reverse complement strand
GCTGGTTCTGGACCCGAAGCGGCTCCGGTCAGGGAACCGGCTGCGTCGCGGTCAGCGGCCGTCGCCTTTGGCGGGTGAGGGCGACGGGATTTTTAAGAGGGGTCGCCCGAAACGGGTGGACGACACGGTCGGTCCCCGCAGCCGCCCCCGGCGACGCTGGAGGTTCCGTGGGGTGAGCCACGGGGGCCGACGCGGTGCCGATCGGTGCCGAACGATGCCGCGGTCGTTCGGACCGGGTCGGGAGGAGACACATGCCAGAGGAACGTGGGTGGACCGACGGGTGGTCGGACGGCGTCCGCCAGCGGCTGGTGCGGGCCGTCGAGACGCTCAAGGGATCGACGCTCCCCGAGACGCCCTACCGACCGGGCGAGCACGCCGCCGTCGTCGAGGACCGGACCTTCCCGGGCGAGGAGGTCGAGCGCTACTGGCTCAACGCCCCGTACGCCTACGCCGTCGTCGCCTACGAGCACGACGAGGACCAGCACCGCTACCGCGTGGTCGAACCCGCGCTCGACGCCTTCGAGCGCGACCTCCTGTCGACGCTCTACGACGACGTCCGGACGCCGCTCTTGTACGACCGGCGCGAGGGGAGCCCCGAGGAGGTCCTCCGGGCGGCGCTGCGCGCCCGCCTCGAGCGCTACGGGGTCGAGGTGGACGTCGCCGGGTTCTACCGGCTCTACTACTACCTCCACCGGCGGTTCCAGGGGTTCGGCCGCATCGACCCGCTGATGTACGACCCCCACATCGAGGACGTCTCCTGCGACGGCTACGGGGTCCCCCTCTACGTCTACCACGCCGCCTACCGCGACGTCGAGACGGACATCACCTTCGACGAGGAGGAGCTCGACCGGTACGTCGTCCGGCTGGCCCAGCAGTCGGGCCGGCACATCTCCGTGGGCAGTCCCATCGTCGAGACGACGCTCCGCGACGGGTCCCGCGCGGAGCTGGCCCTCGGCGAGGAGGTCACCCCGCGGGGTTCGGCGTTCACGATCCGGAAGTACGCCGAGGAACCCTACACGCCGATCGACCTCCTCGAGTTCGGGACCTACTCGCTCGAGCAGATGGCCTACCTCTGGCTGGCCATCGAGCACAACAAGAACGTCATCTTCGCCGGCGGGACCGCCTCGGGCAAGACCACCTCGATGAACGCCGTGTTGATGTTCGTGCCGCCGCGCTCGAAGGTCATCACCATCGAGGACACCCGGGAGCTCGCCCTCTCCCACGACAACTGGCTGTCCTGTGTGACCCGCGAGCGCCTCGACGACGCCTCGAACGTCACGATGTACGACCTGCTCCGGTCGGCGCTCAGACACCGCCCGGAGTACATCGTCGTCGGCGAGGTCCGCGGCCAGGAGGCGATCACGCTGTTCCAGGCGATGAACACCGGCCACACGACGCTGTCGACGATGCACGCCGACTCGGTCCAGACGGTCATCAACCGCCTCGAGAACGAGCCGATCAACGTCCCCCGGCCGATGGTGCAGTCGCTCGACGTCCTGTGCGTCCAGCGGCTGGCCCGCCTGGGCGGCGAGCGGGTCCGCCGCGCCGACGCGATCGCCGAGATCGAGGGGATCGACGCGCGGACCGGCGAGCTCGACTACACGACCGCCTACGGCTGGGACCTCGCCAGCGACAGCTTCGTCGAGGGCGACCGGAAGCTCCTCGAGGAGATCCGAAGCGAGCGCGGCTGGTCGCGCTCGGAGCTGCTCCGCGAGCTCAGGCGGCGGGGCCGGTTCCTGGAGTACCTCCAGGAGCGGGGCGTCGACCAGTACCGCCAGTTCACGGCCATGGTGAACCGCTACTACGCCGATCCGGACGGGGTGATGGCCCGCGTGGAGGACGCCGACCTGGAGTTCGCCGCCAGCGTCGGCGACGGCATCCAGGGAGTCGGCGCCGACGAGCGCGAGGGCCCGGACGCCTCCGGGCGGACGTAGTCGGATGATCGTCTACCTGCCGCTGGCCCTGGCGGTGGCGATCGTCTGTGGGCTCCTCGCCGTCGGCTACAGCGAACGGCTCGACGCATCGGTGTCGCGGCTCGCGTACCGACTCTTCGACGGGCGGCGGATCGCGCCGAACGTCCGGCGCGAACGCCGGCTCCGGATGGCCGCCATCGGCACGCCGTACCAGGAGTACGTCGCGAAGACGTCCCTCTACGTGGTCGGAGTTGCGGTCGCTGGCGCGGTGGTGGGTGCCTACGCCGGCGCCGGCGTGCTCGCGCTCGCCTGGCGGCTGGGGCCCGGGGCGGCTGACCGACCGGAGGCAACCTGGCTCGAACCCCTCGCGGCGATCACCACCGAGACCGGAGGGTTCGACGCCCAGGTCTTCGGCTTCCTCCTCGCGGCCGGCGCGATCGGCGGGCTCCTGGCGGCCGTCACGGTCTACGGGATCCGCTGGCAACTGCCCGCGCTCCGGGCGGACACCCGCCGCCGGCACATCGACGCGAGCATGCCTCGTATGGTGGCGTTCGTCTACGCGTTGACCCGCGGGGGGATGGCGTTCCCGGCCGTCCTCCGGTCGCTGTCCCGCAACGAGGGCGTCTTCGGGGAGGTGGCCGCGGAGTGGGGCGTCGCCGTCAGGAACGTCGACCGCTTCGGCACCGACCTCGTCACCGCCGTCGAGGACGTCTCCCGGCGGACGCCCTCCGAGGGCCTCGAGGCGTTCGCGGAGAACCTCACGAGCGTCCTCCAGAGCGGCCGTGACGTCTCGGGGTTCCTCCACGAGCAGTACGAGCGCTACCGCGAGGAGGCAGAGGAGCAGCAGGCGGAGATCGTCGCCCTCCTGGCGACGATCGCGGAGATCTACGTCACGACCGTCGTGGCGGGTGTCCTCT
>SLIW01000041.1 GCA_007135435.1 Natronomonas sp. | reverse complement strand
TCGAGGTCGAGCCCGCGCCGGGTGAACCCCGCCGGGGTCTCGAGCAACCGGCCGTACTCCGTCGTCACGTCCTCGACCGCCACAGGCCTCCCGATGAACATCGCCGGCGTCACCTCGCCTCGGGGGACGTTCCGCAGCGCGAGCACCACCGGGTAGAACAGCCCCAGGAGCACGGTGTTCGAGAGGATGGTGAGCGAGAAGACGCCGAGGGGCGCCTGGTGGATCGGGTAGGCGCCGTGGGCGAGGTAGAACGTCGGGTAGACGGGGAAGACGACCGCCAGCGTGATGACCGCCTTGGCGTCGGCGCCGCCGAACCCGCCGAGGCGCCAGAAGAGGTAGCCCAGCGGGGCGACGAGCCCCAGCGACAGGGCGACCTGGATCAGGAACAGCCGGCGCTCGAACCCGAGGGCGTCCCCGAGGAGCCACACGTCCCACGCGAGGGCGATCGCCCCCACGCCGAGCAGCGGCAGCCAGGTCGCGTTCGGGACCCGCCGCGTCCGGACGTCCCGCAGGGCGGCCCACGCGAACACCGGCACGGCGACCAGCCGGAGCAGGTCCGGCGCCGTCAGCGTTCCGAACAGCAGCGACACGCCACCCTCTGGGACCACCGCCGGCTTAAATGCCCGCACTCGCTCCGGGGGGAGAACCCGCGGCCCTGCCTACGTCCGCTGCCCACCGTCGCCGCCAGTGACGTCCTCCAGCGCCACGGCGATCTCGTCGAGCGTGACGCGACGGACGGACGCCACCTGGTCGTCGCCGCCGCCAGCCTCCTGGTACTTGTAGCCCGACCCGGTGAGCACGAGCACCACCGAATCGTCGGGGGCGATCTCCCCGCGTCGAGCGAGCTCCCGGACGCCAGCGAGCGCCGTCGCGCTGGATGGCTCGACGGAGAGCCCGGCGTCGGTCGCCAGCCGCTCGCCCGCCTCGCCGATGGCGTCGTCGTCGACCGAGCAGACCGCGCCCCCGGTCTCGCGGACCGCCGCCAGCGCGCGGGTCCCGCTCGGTGGATCGGGGTTCGCGATCGAGACGGCGATGGTCTCCCCCGGCGTCACCGGGGTCACCTCCGCGTGGCCCTCGCGGTAGGCCGCGGCGATCGGGTCGCAGGCGGCCGCCTGCACGAGGTAGATTCGCGGGAGCGAGTCGAGTAACCCGACCGCGCGCAGCTCCCGGAGGGCCTTCCAGACCCCGCTGGCGTGACCCCCGCTGGAGACCGGGAGGGCGATGGCGTCCGGCGGATCGGTCGCCAGCGCTTCGACGATCTCGTAGGCGACGGTCTTCTGGCCGGCGACCCGCAGCGGCGTGTCGGAGTTGACGAAGCAGACGCCGGTCTCGTCGGCCAGTGCGAGCGTCTCCTCGTAGAGCCGGCCGTAGTCTCCGTCGACCGCGAACACGTGCGGGCCGTGCTTGCCGATGGTCTCCAGGCGGGACGCCGGCGTGTGCGCGGGCACGAAGACGGCGCACTCGAGGCCGGCGCTCGCCGCGTAGGCGGCCGTCGACAGCGCCATGTTGCCGTGCGAGACGGTCCCGATCCAGTCGCCCCCGGTCGCGACGACGTGGCTGACCGCCACCGCCGTCCCGCGGTCCTTGAAGCTCCCGGTGGGGTTGACGCCCTCGTGCTTCACTCGCAGGGTGCAGCCGGCGTAGTCGTCGAGCGCCGCGAGGCGGTAGAGTGGCGTCCCGCCGGTGCCGGACGCGAGCCCGACGGGCGCGACGCCCGGGAGCCCGGTGGCGTACCGCCAGATGCTGGTCGCCGAGGCCGGCGGGTCGGCGGCCGTCGGGCCGACGTCGGATCCCTCCTGACGGACGGCGGCGTAGACGGCGGCTCCGAAGTCACCCGGTTCCAGCTCCACGTCGAACCAGAGCGGTTCGCCACAGTCACAGCGCGTCCGCTCCGGGAATGAGAAGGCAGACCCACAGTCATAGCAGACGACGGGCGGGGACGTGGCGGGTGTCACGCTCGGTATTCGCGCGCGGAGTGGGGATAAGCGTTCGGCGGTCGTCGTCCAAGGGCGCTCCCGGTAGCCCGGTATTCACCAGAGGTTGGCAGGAGCCTCCTAGAGAGTATTCCAGCGTGCCCGGGAAATCCCTCACTACCGGGACAGGCGAGCCACCGGCGACCGTCGAGCGCATGGCGAATGACGAAGAGTGTGGTAAAGACTGGTTCGAAGATGGTGATCCGACGACGTCGGTCAGAAGACA
This sequence comes from Natronomonas sp., assembly GCA_007135435.1. GTDB lineage: Archaea > Halobacteriota > Halobacteria > Halobacteriales > Haloarculaceae > Natronomonas. Next base: position 631 of record SLIW01000041.1, on the reverse strand, counting down.
CAAGAGCGACCGCCGTATTTCCGATCCCCGAAGTTCAAGTACGACGGCGGCGGAGAACACGTATGAGTCAGGTGACCAGGCGAATCGTGCGAGAACTACACGACGAACCCCACCTCGAAGGTCGGCGGATCACCGTCCAGTTCATCAAAACCCAGGTCGAAGACCGAGGCCTCGAACCCCGGACGGTCGCAGACCGCCACGATATCGACGTTGCCGACGTGTACCGGGCACTCACGTATTATCACGACCATCCTGCAGAGATGCGAGCAGTCGAGCAGCAGCGCACGGCTGCCGTCGAGAACCACGATCACCTGACGACCGACCCCGACGACGTTCGCGGCTAATGTCGTATCGAATTCTCGCGGACGAGAACGTCGAGCGGGCGACGATCAACTACTTGCGAAAGCTCGGTCACGACGTCGAGCGTCTCGATGACGTCCCCGAACTCGGCCTGGGTGCCGACGACGAATCGTTCGCCGCGTAGGCCCACGACCACGACCGGTTGATCCTCACGCGAGGCGACGACTTCGTTACCGAACTGGACATCGAGAACACCGCAGGCGTCCTCTTTCAGAAGAATCAAACGCTATCCACCCGCGAGGTCGGGGACATCGTCCACGAGTTATCGTTG
>SLIW01000350.1 GCA_007135435.1 Natronomonas sp. | reverse complement strand
GTCGCCGTCTCGCCACGCGCTGGCGCGTCGCTCGCCTCGTCGCGTGAGTACCGTGAACCGACCGCAATGACCCAAGTGACGTTTGACAGGAGTCCACAGCTCCCTGAATACAATTGAGAATTTCGATGCATAGAACAATCGCGTCTGGATCAGATTCCCGGCTGGAAATTAACCGTTCATTCTCGACCGTCATCCAATTCGGGGGCCTCGCCGACCGCCTCCCGGTCGACGGTCCGACCGACGAACGGGAGCAGCGTCTGGAGCCATCTGACCCCACGGGTGTCGTTGAGCGTGGCGGCAGCGAACGGGACCGCTACGGCGGCGCCGAACGCGACCCCGTAGCCGACGGTGAGAACGACAGCTGCAGCCCACCCCGGAACCCCAGCGCCGATCGACGTACCTCCTCCCAGGGTGACGAGCACCTCCAGGAGTCTGACCGCAGCGAGGACCGATATGACGAGCAGTCCGAGCACCAGCATGGATGCGCCCAGCGCGTCCGAGTCGCGGGCCCGCACCAGGGGCCAGACGACGAGTCCCCCGAGGGACGCCCCGATGGCCATCTCCGTGAATTCGCGGGAGCCGAGGACGAACGCGGCGAGGGCGATTCCGAGCGACAGGACGAACATCGCGGTCACGGACTCCCTGCCGAGGCGAACTGCCAGCACCACGAGCAGCAGGCCGAGCAGGACCCCCAGGACCACGTCACCGACGTAGTGGAGACCGAGGACGATCCGGGAGAGCGCGACGGTGACGATGATGGATCCGGCGACGGCGTACCGCAGCCGGCGCGACCCGACGTCCATGACGACCGCGAGCGCGCCGTAGACCGCCGCGGCGCCCATCGCGTGGGCGCTCGGGGTGCTCCAGCCGGGATAGGTCGCCGGGGCGAACGCCAGCGGTGGACTGGCGGCGAACAGCGGCCGCTGGACCTCGAGGATCCCCTTGAGTCCGGACACGAGGGCGAGGGTCGCCACGGCGACGCCGAGGACCATCGCCCGCCGGTCCCGGACCTCCTCGGCTCCGAACCAGTAGAGCAGGACGGCGAGTGCCACGAGCACCGCGCCGTCGCCGAGCGTGGTGAGCACCCCGAGGGCGTCGACGACCACGCCCGGGAGCGCGTCGTGGATCGCGCGGTTCACCTCCGGGTCGAACAGCACGGACGGGAGGTCTCGCCCCTCGCCGGTCATCGTCTATCGTGTCGCGATACGCATGGACGCGGTAATACGTTGGTGCCGTCGAAGTGTCCTCGGGTGGTGGGCGGACACTCCATCGCATCCGCGGCCGCTCGATCAGCGGGAGGGCTCGACGTTCTGATTGTTGCTGAACAGGTTCTCCGGGTCGTAGGTGGCCTTCACGTCCGCCAGCCGCTCGAGGTTGTCGCCGAATACGGCCCTGACGGGGTCCTCGCGAAGGCCGGGGAAGTTACCGTAGCCACCGTCGATGCCCGGAAGCTCCCTCGCCTCCGCGAGGGTCTCGCGCACCCACGAGACGTTCGCCTCGTCCTCGAGCGGGTCGTCCCAGTTCGCCTCGACGTTGAGCATGTACGGCTTGTTCCGGTGCCAGAAGGCGGTCTCCTCGGGGTCCACCTCGGCGATGGCGCCGCCCAGGTGCCAGAGGTCGACCGTCGACAGCGACGAGGGCGCCTCCGCGCCGCGGCGGGCGAACAGCTCGACGAGGTCGTCGGTCAGCTCCTCGACGTAGGTCGACTTCCAGTAGTAGCGCCGGCCGTCCGGGAACTCGAGGTCGAAGAGCCGCTGGAGCGCCGCGTACGGCATCGGGCCGCTGAAGTCCACGATCGGCTCCGCCACCTCCCGGAGTGGTTCGAAGACCGACTCGGCCTCCTCGATGGCGCCATTGTAGCAGCCTGCGAAGAGAAACGCGGGCTCGCCCCACGCCTCCTCGGGGTACTCCTCCAGCTCGGGGACGAACATGTAGATCGGGAGGACGCTGGCCTCGTCGGGGGCGTCGACGGCCCACTCCCGGAAGCGCTCCAGCGCCTCGATCGAGCGGTCACCGTGGTAGAAGCACAGCAGGCCGTACACCTCCGGGCCGACGTCGTGGAGCCGGTACTCGAAGGAGGTGACCACGCCGAAGTTGCCGCCACCGCCCCGAAGCGCCCACAGGAGGTCGGGGTTCCGGTCCTCGCTCGCGACGACGACCTCGCCGTCGGCCGTGACGACGTCGGCGGAGACGAGGCTGTCGCAGGCCAGGCCGTGGGCGCGCCGGACGTGGCCGACGCCGCCGTTGAGCGTGAGGCCGGCGATACCGGTCTGCGAGACGACGCCCAGCGGGACCGCCAGGCCGAACAGCTGGGTCTCCCGGTCGACGTCGCCGATCGTCGCCCCGCCGCCGACGCGGGCCGTCCGCGCGTCGGGGTCGACCCGGACGTCGTTCACGTCGGCGAGGTCGACGACGATCCCGCCGTCGCAGACCGCACTCCCGGCGACGTTGTGTCCGCCACCACGGACCGCGAGCGGCAGGCCCTGGTCACGGGCGAGTTCGACCGCACGGACGACGTCCGCGGGCCCCGTCGGCCGGGCGACGATCGCCGGGTACTTGTTGATCATCCCGTTCCAGACCTGTCGGGCCTCGTGGTACCCGTCGTCGTCGGGGAGAACGACCTCCCCGGCGAAGTCATCGACGAACGTCCGCAGATCGTCGGCCGAGATCCCCTCTACCGCCGTCTCTCCGGCGTGAAGTCCTGCTTTCGACATCGACGATAGAGAGGCCAGACGCGAGGATAAGGATTGTGTCCTGGTAACACGACACATTTTCCGAGCGGTTCGTCGCCACGTGATTCGTCGCCACGTGATTCGTCGCCACGTGATTCGTC
>SLIW01000500.1 GCA_007135435.1 Natronomonas sp. | reverse complement strand
GAAGTAGAGGGTTCCACCGTCGTGAACCACCTGTCTCGCACCGTCTTCGATTTCCGTTTCCCACTCCACTTCACCACTGTCAGCGTCAATTGCGTAGACGATTGTTCCGTCAGTCGTGTACACGGTATCGTCGTCGACGTCGATCAGCGATATCTCCGCATTATCTATATCGAAAACCCACTCAGTAGGCCAGCCGCTTTCCGCGTCTATCGCATAAAGTTCTGCATATAGATTCAGGTCATAACTCCCAACGTACACTGTGCCATCTACCACCTCTATAGGTCGAATATCTGAGCTTGGACCCCCGTGCGTCCATTCTTCTTCACCAGTCTCTGCGTTGACCGCATACACCGTACTATCCTCCCAATTAGTACCAAAATACAGTGTCCCATCGACCACCCTCGGCGGAGAACGTATCTGATACCCGGCTTCATACACCCACTCTTCGTCGCCTGTCTCTGCATCGAATGCCGTCGCATTTCCGTCGTCTCCAACGACATATACCATCCCGTCAGCAGCGGCGGGTGCTGGACTGAATTCACCGAGGAACAACTCGTTTCGCCACAGTTGTTCACCAGTTTCGGCGTCGACTGCCTCGACGTGATTGGCTTCGGTGAAAAAGATAAATCCGTCATCGTACACTGGAGCCGTTATTCCTTGCGAGGCCTCAGCCGTATGATTCCACAGTTCATCCTCGTCGCTCAAGGTCGGTTCCGGGTCTGCCGCAACCTGGCCGGCACCGGTGACTAGGACGACGATCGTTGCAACCAGCAGAATGGCGACGACCGTGAGTGTGATCTTCCTCAGATGCGCGCCGAGCGTGGCCTCGCCTTCGAGGTCAGTCTCGATTGACCCCCTCCACATTTCGAACATCAGTACGAAGAGGTAAGAACAGAGGGGGAATATCTCACCGACTGCAACACTGTCTCACGTCGTGCGACAGGTGAGCTAAGACAGGCCAATCCCGATTTTATCGCGATCGTAGTCGTATGGCCGTCCCGATGCGTATCCGTTCGTCTTCGATCCCCGGTCAGGTTCGTTGGTATGTGGAACAGAAAGTCACACCCACATAAGGTTGGGAGAACAGCTAACCGTTTTCCACACTGCTTCATCGGGTGGCACGTAGCGATTCCTGGTGGACAATTTAGGAAAGCCACGATGAAACGATCGTCACCGCTCCTACGGTATTTTAAAGACCGCCCCCGACGCCAGTACAAGGTATGCGAGAGGGGGACACGGTGGGCGCAACGGAGGTACTGCTCCGACGATTCGACCTGCTCGAGCGCCTCTGTCGTTCTCCTGCATACATCCGGGACCTCGTCGACGAAACCGGGACCTCGCGCGCGACGTTCCACCGGGCGATCAATGACCTCGAGGACCTCGATCTCGTTCGTCGCGGCGACCGGGGCATCGAGGCAACCACAGCCGGCCGGTTGGCCCACGAGCGACTCGGAACTTTTCTGACCACGTTCGAGGATATCCTCACGGCCTCGGCCGTCCTGGAACCGCTGTCTGGGGAGACGGTGATCGAGCCGGACGTCGTCGACGACTGCGAACCGATTCTGGCGACGAAACCCGCCCCGTACGAGCCGTTCGAACGGCTGTACGATGACCTCGCTCGGGCGACGTGCTATCGGGCCATGCTGCCCACGCTCGAGGATCCACGACACATCCGGGTGCTCTACGAACGGGTGGTCACGGGCGGTCATCCGGCGACGTTGCTGGTGACCCCCGAGGTATACACGACGCTCCGACGCGATTTCCGCCGCCAGATGACGGCGATGGCCGCCGAGGAGCACTTCTCAGTCCTCGTGGGATCGCCGCCGACGTACGGTCTCGGCCTGCTCGAGTCGGCGTCGGTTGGTCGGGGGAATGGGCAGTCAACTTCTATCTACGTGAGCGTCTTCGACGACCGTGGCACGGTCCACGGCATGTTGATCAACGACACGCCGGAGGCGGTCCAGTGGGCGGAGCGTCAGTACTCAACCGCCTGTGAGAGCGCCACGGACAAAACGGCGGCACTGGCCACCGACACTGATGGTGGGACGGTCGCCATCGACCATACGTCGACGGGCAGCGGCCTGGATCTGGCGCTGCCGATCGCACTCGAGCGAGAGGGATTCCGCCGAATCGATGCGCCGTACTTCCACGAAGCACCCGTCGCCGATCCATCGACGGCGTGGCGTGCCGGGCTCTCGATGGCCGAGGTCCACACTGGCTATGCAATCGATCGTTTTGCTGCAGGTGTGGACGGGGACGTGGACTCCTCCACGGCGGAACCCCGGTCGCTAACTGACTCGGTGTATCGCACGCTCGCCGACGGCCTCGACTGCATCGTCCTCGGACCACCGGGCTCCGGCAAGAGTACCGTCTGCAAACAGGTGGCGTGTGCGTGGTACGAGGCCGATCGGGGCCCCGTCCTCTACCGGTCGAGCGACCGTGGGCGGCCGCTAGAGGCGGTCGAGGACCTGGTCACGATGGTCACCGCGACCGACGAGCACACGCTCTGTGTGGTCGAGGACGCCGTTCGACCGGAGGCGAGCGCGGTGTTCGAAGCGATCGACCGACTCGAGGGCCGGATGGATGTCAGTTTCCTGCTGGATTCTCGTGAACACGAGTGGCAAGCCTTCCTGGAGCCCTCGGCGGTTGGGAACACCCCGGAGCCACTCCGCGAGACCGTCGATCTAGCGACACTCGAGGTCTTCTCCATGCCCCCACTCGGAAAAGCCGACTGTCGACGGCTAGTCGACCACGTCGAGGACACGGTGGGAACCACCGTCGACCTGCCGACCGACCGGCTCTGGGCGTCGATCGTCGACGAGTCTGCGGCGAG